>CAZMXX010000113.1:0-10232 GCA_964570315.1 uncultured Anaerolineaceae bacterium
CCCTATAGTTTGCTACATTTCTACCCCTTGCACCACTTTTAAAACACTTTCTAACGCCGGTGGAGAGAATGTCAGACCGATGACGGCTTTGCCCGCTTCGGCAGTTTCGCTGAAACCGAAAGCCCAACGGCTTTTACCCCATTCGGGACACGGGCGCGTTGGGTGGCTCACCTCAAGGCAAAATCGAGCAGATCAGCCAACCGACATGTTGCCAAACCAATAACGTGATCGCCACCTCCATAGTAAACATAAACTGTGCCATCCACCACCGGATTGGCACCAGAGAAGACCACATTGGGGACATCGCCCCGCAGTTCCCACAGCTCTTCCGGCTCAAAAATTGGTGCTTTTGGGCGAGAAATGACCTGAGTTGGATCATCCAGATCTACTAGAACGACACCAAATTTGTAAATGTGGTCGTTACTGTAACCGTGGTTGATTAATAGCCAGCCAGCCTCGGTTTTGATAGGCACGCCATTATTGCCTACACTTTTGCTATCCCAAGCGTCGGCGTCCTCGTTGCGCGGGCCGTAAACGGGGAACATATCTTCTTCTCGCCAAGTGACAAGATTATCGGAGTATGCAAGCCATACGTGGGGCCAACGACGGTGAAGGGCGGCATAACGACCATTTATCTTTTCGGGAAACAACACGTGATCTTTGTTATCTTCTCCCCTCACGATTGGTCCCATCCGCTCCCACGTAATCAGGTTTTTACTGCGCGCGATCATTGGCAAGATGCCACCGTTGGTATGAGTGGGTTCACCCTGACCGTGAAACTCCCGCCCGTAAGCCGTATAAGTCATATAGAACACACCCTCGATTTCGGTTACGCGCGGATCCTCGATGCCGCGCGAATCCGTGCCATCCACCGATTCCAGTATCGGGCGACGCATCCGATTCCAAGTTATGCCGTCTTCACTGACCGCATAGCCGATACGGCTAACCCAATCCAGCCCTTGAGCACGGTAGTGCATATGAAAAAGCCCGTTGTGGTAGACCACCGCCGGATTAAAAACGTTATAGGTTTCCCAGTCATTCAAGGGGTTGGGAAGCAAAACGGGGTTTTGGGGGTGTCGTTGCAGTTTTAGAGTCATCGTCTATTTCACCTTTTTAAAAATTTATCCGACTTGATATCGAAGGAGATGCCGTTCATTCACGCATCACGTGTTCCACGTTTCTGATAGGTTGTCAAGCGATCCAAGACAATGTTATTCTGGGCAAATTCGGAAAGATACCGTCAATGCCACCTATACTCAAACAGAAGTTGTCATTTATCACTTGGACATTGCACATATTTTTTCCGGTTATACCCACTTCCTTTAACCCTTCACTCCGGCATAAGCTACACCTTCGATGTAGTACTTGCTGAAAAGGAAAAAGAGGAGCATCACCGGGATAGCATTGAATATAGCGCCGACCAAAATTAGGTTTTGCTGAGTGCTGTACTGTTGTTGAAAGACACTCAATGCCACATTTAAGACCCACATACGAGGTGAGTCCAGATATAACAAGGGTTTCAAAAAATCGTTCCATGCACCTTGAAATTGGATGATAAAGACTGTTAGCAGAGCCGGACGAGCGAGTGGCAAGATGACATCCTTATAGATTTGCCACTGACCGGCTCCGTCTATGTGAGCCGCCTCTTCCAAATCGTGAGGAATAGACTTGAAGAATTGGGTGAGCATAAAAATAGCCCCGGCATCAATAAGACCGGGCAAAATGAGCGACCAATAGGTGTTGAGCAATTTAAGTTTGCTCATCAGGACAAAGCCCGGAATCAAGGTCACTGCTCCCGGGATCATCATCGTACCCAGCATAAAAACAAACACTGTATCGCGTCCGGGAAACTTGAGGCGCGAGAAAGCATAAGCAGCCATTGAGCAAGCGGTAACCTTTAACAAGGCAATCGTTACCGCCAAAAAAGCCGTATTGAAAAGCCAGCGGGGGAAGGTGCCTCCGCCACCCACGTCGGTGTTCCACACTTTTACCCAATTCTCGCTCAACCACATTTCCGGCAAAAATCTGGGAGGATAGGCTATAATTTCGGCATCAGTCTTGAAACTGCCCAGAAAAGCCAAGATGAAAGGGGCGAACAGAACCAGTCCAATACCGATCAATAAAACGTATAGAATGATTGGCTTGATGGTCTCTCTAAGTAATTTTTCTGAAGCCCACTCTCGATAGGGACGGGGTGTGGTTGGCGGTGCGGCTGCCATTGAAACCTCCTTTAGTACTGTTCGGTGCCGCGCTCAATGAATCGGCGCTGGAAAAAGGTGACAATAAAAATAATCACAAAAAGAATATAAGCCAGCGCCGAAGCGTAGCCCATCTGGATTGTTCCTGAGGTACCAAGTGCCTCGGTGAAGACTAAGTAGACGGGCGTGTTGGTTGTACCCAAGGGTCCGCCTGCGGTAGCCAGATAAACTTGGTCAAAGATCTGCAAAGTGCCAATTGTGCCCAGAACGACCACCAGCAGGACGATGGGGCGCAACATAGGCATAGTGATTTTCCAGAACTGTTGCCAGCGCGTGGCGCCGTCTATGTCGGCTGCCTCGTAGAGGGGTGAAGGGATATCTTGCAAAGCCGCCAAGAACATAATCATGAAAGTAGGGGCTGTGGTAAAAATGTTCTGAAACATCAGCGCCATCCAGGTGATGCTCGGACCTCGGAGATACCATTGGCTGGAAGGGATATTGCCCCCAAAAGCCATAACAATGAGTTGAATCAGACCGCGTGGGTCGTTGAGCCAATTTATGGCTTGCCATTCAACCCCTATTAAACTCAACCCTTTGCTAAACCAGAGATTGACATAGCCGGTTTTGAGATAGAGCCAGATAAAAATGAGGGTGATAACCACGGGGGAGGTGACGCTGGGAGCGTAAAAGATGGTGCGAAAAAAGCGTTTGAAGCGCATTGGAGTGTTTAGAAGTACTGCCATAGCAATAGCCAGTGTCGTCTGAATGGTAGTGACGATAATCGCATACCAAAGAACGTTGTACAGTGCTTGCTGAAAATCTTTTTGTTTAAACGCCTTGATGTAGTTGTCCAGACCAACCCACCGAGGTTCGGTAAAAATGTCGTACTTGAAAAAGGAAATGTACAAAGCGAACAAAATCACGCTGACGGTAAAAACCAGAGTTACAATCAGATAAGGAGCCACAAAAGCATAGCCAGCGATTAACGCGCGTCGGCGATTGGGGTTAGGCCACTCGCGTCGCACGATCAGGGCAACTATGCCACCTATTATGATCGCAATCATACCAACAGCCAGCACAAAAGGCATAGCTGTTTTTTGCACTTCGGACAGGTAGCTGCCGACGGAGGCAGTGACATCAGCCCCTAGTCTGGTAGGCGCGTTTATCAAAGCGGAAACCATAATCATCACGAAAACCAGGACGAAAGCACCAATTGCCGCTATATTTGGATTGCTGAGAGGGGGCGTTTTGCGAATTTGCATCATACAACTCCTGTTTCAGATTGAAAGAGATGTGGAGATTTTTTGTGCCCAAATCTCCACATCTCTAAATCCTATTCGCCACTCAACGCAGTTTGGGCTTCTTTTTGAGCTTGAGCAAAGGCTTCGTCCACGCTTTGGTCACGCAGGTAGATACGCTCCATCGCCTTGGAAACAATATCGTTCACTTTACCTGTGTTTGGTCCCCAGTACGCTACCCGGCTGTCGGGCAACACGCCGCCCTGGGCAATGGCTTTGTCGTTGGGGTCTACCACCAGGTCCACTTGATCCGGGTGAGTGCTGTAGGCAAAGCCGGTTTTGACAATTTCCGCCTGATTCTCGCGTCCGGTCACAAAGATGGCGAAAGCCGCCGCCGCTTTGGGATACTTGGTGGAAGCGTTGACACCGATGGCATTGGTGAAGATGACATCAGCCCGGGTTTTAGGTCCTTGCGGGATCAAGACCGATTTCCAATTTTGGTCAGGGTAGTTCTGGCGCATGAAGTTGACCATCCAGCCACCTTCCAGAGTCAGCCCGACCAGTTTCTTGCCAATGGCTTCGCCACACCAGCCGGCACCTACGTCGCTGGCTTGTACCAGACTGCCTTCGTCGTACATATCGAAAATGAATTGAGCCATCTCCTTTACTTCAGGAGTGTCTAGTGTGGCGTTTTTTGCATCATTGCTGGCGTAAGCTCCGCCGTTGGAGAAGACCCAGGGGGCAAAGCGTGCCCAGTCGGCGTTCTGGCAAAGACCGCCATAGTTGGTATTGTCGGCAATTTGTTTCGCCGCTGCCCGTAGATCATCCCACGTCCAGTTTTCGGTTGGCGCATCAACCCCTGCTTCAGCCAGAACTTCGGGAATGTAGACCAGTCCCAAGGTGCCCCAGTCTTTGGGTAAACCGTAGGTTTTGCCTTCGTAAGTGAAGATGGTCAGCAGGCTGGGGATGAAGTCATTCCGAGCGGTGCCTGCTTCAGCCATATAATCATCCAGAGGCAGCAATTGCCCTGAAGCGGCGAAGGCGGTCATCAATTGGTCGTCCACGTAGAAGACATCGGGGGCCGTGCCACCAGCCATTTGTGCTTTGAGCTTGGTTTGAAAGTCGGCGGGGATCGGCTCGTAATTGACGGTTACATCAGGGTAAACTTTATTGAACCGTTCAATAGAGTCGCGGTAGATTTGCTGTTCGGTCTCGTCACCCCAACCGGAAAAGGTGATCTCAGCACCATCTTCTACCTCAATCAATTGCAATTCGCCAGATGTTGCAACCGATACAGTTGCTTTTTCTGTCGGAGTCGCCGCCGGTTCAGTTGCTTTTGTTTCCGCCGCCGGTGGGGGTGCTTCTTGAGTTGCCTGACCGCTACAAGCAGCCAGGAACAAAATTAAAAACATTGCACCGATAAAACCTAAAGTGGTCCATTTTGTTTTCATTTCTTTCCTCCTGTAAAACAGACTGATCAGATAAATGGTTTGAACCGACATCTGGTGACGTTTTTATTTATTCATCACCTCCTTAATTTGTCTTCCAATCGCATCAGTAAGGTGTATCCAAAAATTTTGGACACACCCGTATCAGTTCACAGGAGGTTTACATATTTGAGCCAAGTATGCTATAATCGGCTCGCTCCTGTCCTTTGCGGATGGAGAGCTACCAAGGAGTCGTTTGCGGTCCGCCAAGACTAAGGCAAACGACTCCTTTTGGTTTCTAACTTAACCTCAACGGTCTGCCCTGGCTTGATTTCGACCCACATTTTTTGCCTGCGTATTTCCAATGCAAAAGCCAGGCGAGTCCAATGTTTCGGCAATCTGGGCGAAAAGTGATATTCTTCAGCTTCAAGGGTCAATCCGGCAAAACCAAAGACAACTGCCTGCCACAAGGCTCCGGCTGAGGCACCGTGAATACCATCTTTGGCGTTGAGGCGATTGTCCTGTAAATCTGTTCTAGCGGCGTGCATAAAGTGGATGTAACCTTCTTCCGGTTCACCCATCAAACAAGCTAAAATGGCGGTAGTCGCCGGTCCCAGGCTGGAGCCATGTTCATGATCGGTGCGGGGATGGTAGTAATCCCAGTTGACCCGAATTTCCTCTAGAGAATATCGGGCACGTAGTAAATATTGCAGCATTAAAACATCGGGTTGCTTGATGACCTGCGAACGGTTGGCTCCTTCGATGCCCAGAATGGTTTGCATTGATTGGGTGCGTGTCGGGTCGCGTAAAACAGTGATATCGGCGTCTGGCAGGTCAAAAAAGCCACTGAATTGTTCTATCAAACCATTGGCATCCTCATTGACAAACATACGTCGACTGACTTCGACCCAATATTGTCTGCGTTCGGCGCTCAAATCGAGACGTTCGACCAATTCAGCGTGTTTGGCAGGTGATTGCTGACGCAACCAGTCCAAAATAGCCAACGCCGTTTGCAAGTGCCAGGCAGCCATCTGGTTGGTGAAGGCGTTGTCATTTACATGGTCGTGGTATTCATCGGGTCCAATTACGTTGCTTAGGTGGTAGAAACCATCTGCCCCTTTTTCCACTCGACTGCCCCAGAAGATGGCGCCATCCAAAATCAACTCAGCCCCATAGTCACGCAACCAGTCATCGTCACCGCTGATCTGCCAGTAGAGCCATGAAGCGTAAGCGATGTCAGCGGTAATGTGGATCTCAATATCGCCGGGCCAGATACGAATGAGATGACCCGGATCGTCAAAACGGGGAACCCAGCGCGGGGTTACTTCCGTTCCATCAATGGCACTTTCCCATGGGAATTGCGCTCCCTCAAACCCGTTGGTGGCGGCTTTGCCTCTGGCTCCAGCCAAATTATGATAGCGATACATCAGTAGATTGCGGGCTATTTTGGGTTGGGTGAAAATAAAGAGAGGTAGAACGAAAATCTCGGTATCCCAAAAAACGTGCCCTCTGTAACCATAACCGCTGAGGGTTTTGGCGCCAATGCTCACCCGTTCATCGTTTCTGGGGGCGGCGATAAGGAGTTGGAAGATGCTGAAACGTATCGCCAATTGTGCCTCCGGATCTCCTTCGATAACCACATTGCAAACAGCCCAGTTTTTAGCCCATGCCCTTTCATTTTCAGCCATAATAAGGTCGTGAGCATGCTCTGTTTGAAGCAAGGTTATCGCCCGTTGCAACGGGTCGCCCCCTTCCCGACTGGTGGTGATAGCCACTTCCTTGGAAATGGTCAGTTGCTGCCCCACCGCAACTGTCGCCGAGATGAAGTCGGTCGGCTGTCCCCAGGCGGGACAAGCCATATGGGTAATAGCCTTCGGTGCCGGCCCGCCGCGTACGGTGGTACGCATAGCTTGTCCAATCTCAATGTGGGTGTGGCGGGTTCGGCTGCGCAACCAAAATAGATCGTCTGCACGCCCCTGTTCAAGGATGTCTACGTGACGCAATCCTTGATTGTCGATGTGCCCCATCAAACCAGTTCGTACCTCTATCTGATCACTGAAGTTGAGTGGGGTGATCGTACAGTGCAATCCAACCAAGTGTTGGTTAGCAAAGTTACACCAGCGCTCGAATTCCAGTCGCATAAGCCGCCCCTGGGGACTGCGCCAAGTAACTTGACGGCTCAAAATACCGTTTCGCAGGTTCAGTTGGCGACGATAATTCAGGATTTCGCCCTCTGGCTCGGATAAAGAAAAACGTTCGCCGGCCACAAAAACTTCCAGATTAGTCCAATCAGGAATATTAACCAACTCGGTGAAGCTGATGGGGGCATCATCGAAGACGCCGTGGATAAAAGTAGCGCGGGTCTCAGCGGGGTGGCGTTCTTCGTAGACACCCCGACTGCACAAGTAGCCGTTACCGGTGGTGAAAATCGTCTCTTTGTGCCCCAAATTGGTGGGGATGTATTCGTTCTCCTCAATCAGCCAGCCTTGTTGAACGTTTTTCAGTTCAGCGATGACCATTTCCAGATCAGCCTTGTTGAGCGCTTCCATATCTGCAAAATAAGCGTGGGCGCGTCCAACCCGTTTCCGAGTACCAATTCCCACAGCCCACATACCCGCTGCCAGAGCCGCCTCAATCCCTGAAGCGGCGTCTTCCACTACTACGCATTGATAAGGAGAAACCCCTAACTGCCGGGCAGCAAAGAGAAACAGGTCAGGCGCAGGCTTTGTTTGTGTCACGCTATGTCCGTCAGCCACAACATCAAAGTAGTGGATAATATCTAGACGCTCTAAAACGAAGCGGGCATTTTTGCTGACCGATCCTACCGCCAGTTTTATATTTCTGTCTTTCAGTGTTTGCAGGATGGTCAACGTGCCGGGAAAAAGGTTTTCGGCGGTGAGTCCTTGAAGAAGCTCTACATAGTAGTCATTTTTACGGCTCATCATCTCAGCTAATTTAGCCGGCTTGATCGGTCTGCCGTCTAAAATAATCTCCAGTGAACGTTGTCGGGAGACACCCCGCAGTTGTTCATTGATTTGTCGATTGAAAGGCAAATGCTCTTCGTCTGCTAAGCGCTGCCAGGCTTGGTAATGATATTCGGATGTGTCGGTTAAGACACCGTCCAGATCAAAAATAACGGCGTGGATGCTCATTGGTTTGGTTCCCCGGTAGATTGGCGAATGATCAGTTTAGGTGGCAATAGAATTTGGCGCTCGGCGGGCGCGGCGCCATCCATGATTTGAAAGAGTAATTCAATACTGCGTTGTCCAACCTCCCAGATTGGTTGGCGAACGGTTGTCAAGGGGGGCTGTAGGTACTGACTAAGGGGGGCATCGTCGAAGCCGGAAATGGAGATATCTCTCCCTACAATCAGCCCCAGGTCGTGGGCAGCGTTCATCGCGCCGATAGCCAGTGTGTCACTCATACTGATTAGCGCCGTGGGGCGCTCGGCAGGGGGACGTTGGAGGAGGCGTTTTGCTTCGTCGTACCCGGCAGAGACGATGTTTTCCCCATGTATAATCCATTCTTTTTCGAGGGAGATATCAGCCTCCTGCATCGCCCGGTAATATCCTTGTAAGCGATCCTCCCCCGTGCGGGAACTTTTCAGCCAAGCTAGAACGGCAATACGTCGGTGTCCCAGTGCCAAAAGATATTCGGTCATCTGACGAAGACCCGTTTCGCCATCAATATCTATGTAGGCAAAATCCCACTCCGGGTTGGCTCGACCAAAAGCAACAAAGGGGAAATTTAAGTCCATCAGGTAAGCCACACGCCGGTCGTTGAAGTCAACCGAAGAGAGAATTAAGCCGTCAACACGCCCCGATTGAACTAGGCTATGGTACTCCTCTAGCTGGTCGGTTTCTTGCTGCCAGGCAAAGGTTAAAATATGATGCTCTTGTCGTTCGGCAGATTGGATGATGCTTTGCAGGAATTTTTCCAAAATGGGGTTGTAAAGGTCGGGTGGTTCCGGCTGCCATGAATAGCCAATGAGATGGCTGCGCTGCACTCGCAGATTGCGTGCCCTGATATTGGGACGATACTCCAGTTCTCGCACAACCGCTTGGATACGCGCTCTGGTTTCGGCAGAGACACTTCCTTGGTTGGCAATGACCTTGGAAACAGTTTGGTAGCTGACCCCTGCTCGTTCAGCCACGTCCTTGAGAGTAACTCGTTTTTTCATCACAGATATCCTACCAGAAAGCGAACGTTCGCCCGAACGTTCGCTTTCAGTGTACCACAGCATGGATTGACTGTCAACCACATCCGCATGAACGACGGATGATCAACTTGGTAGCCACGCGCAGCCTGAGGCGAGCATGTTCCTGATTGGGATCGCTTTCGATAAGTTCAATGAGGCGTCGCACTGCCTGTCGTCCCATATCTTCACCAAATGAGTGAACGGTGGTTAGCGGCGGATCGTGCAATTCAGACCAGCCAATGTTATCGAAGCCAACGACGGCAATTTGTTCAGGGACAGAACGGCCGGCGGCTTTACAGGCGTGTACAGCACCTACCGCAACGGCATCGTTCACCGCAACAACTGCCGTGAGATCAGGTACTTGAGCCAAGGCTGCCTGCATCGCCTTCATACCGGTTTCAACGGTTGTATCGGGCATTAAGAAGAGGTGTGGCTCAAGCGAAGCCTCTGCCAAGGCACGGTGGTAGCCGGCCGCTCGTTCCTGGCTGCTGAGCCAGGTACTAGGACCAGACAGGAATGCGATAACTTGATGTTGGTGTTCCTGAATCAGGTGTTGGGTCAACCGGTATACACTTGTTTCATTCTCGTGTAAAACACAATCAATATCTGTTCCCCGTAAACGGTTATCAAGCAACACGATCGGTAATCCGCTGTTGTAAAGCTCTATGATAAAGGACGGTTTGATAGCTGGTCCTGCCAGGATGAGTCCGTCAACTCGCTCCTCGCGTACCATTGGCAATTGAAGGGCGTTGCGCTTCATGGTTTGTTCGCTAACAAGGGTGGTCAAGAGATGGTAGCCAAGGGATTGACATTCTTCGTCAATCCCTACAGCATCAAGAGAAGACGCTACAAATTGAGAGGGCACAGTCCATTTATAGTTAACGAGTCCGATGTTACGGGTGCGCTTTGTAGCCAAACTCCGAGCGGCCGCGTTGGGGACGAACTGCAATTCCTGAGCCACAGCTAATACTCGGGTGCGAGTCTTCAAACCAATACCCGGCTGGTCGTTGAGTACTCGGGAAACGGTGGAGATCGAGACGCCGGCTTTTTCGGCAATGTCACGCAGGGTAGGTAGGTTAGCCACGGTAATACCTTTTTGTAAATTATATGCAAGCGGTTGCGTGATATTATATCAAAGTTATTGTCACTTGTCAATTGGAGGAATTTACCA
>CAZMXX010000114.1:0-10207 GCA_964570315.1 uncultured Anaerolineaceae bacterium
TTGCGTTCGTAAATCGCGCCGAAAGACTCCGCCAAAATCGCCTGCACCCCCAGCGCTTTGAAGCAATCCACCGCCTGCTGGCGCGAACTGCCCGCGCCGAAATTCTTGCCGGTGATGATAATATCTCCCTTTTCCGCCTTTTGGGCAAAATCTTCCCAGCCGCGCAGATTGTCGAAGGTGTATTGCCCCATCCGGTCAATATCCGTGATGGCGAGGTAGCGGTTGTGGAAAATCATATCGGTGTCAATATTATCCGCTTCCACCAGCCAGATTTTGCCTTCCAATACCGATGGTCTTTCGGCAGGCACACTTTTTTCGGCAAGCGCAACCGGCTTCGGCTCGCTCAACACGGGGAGAAAAATATCCGGCTGGGCGGGAATCGCGTCGGGGGTGGTGATGTAGCCCGCCACCGCCGATGCCGCCACCTGCGCGGGGCTGGCGAGGTAGACTTCCCCCTTGCCCTGCTTGCCCGCAAAATTCCGATTCCCCGTGCTGATGGTGATTTCGCCGGGTCCATTCTGCCCGATTTGCCCGGCGGCGCACCCGGCACACCCGGCGTTGCCCACCAGCGCGCCCGCTTCTTTGAAAACATCGAACAGCCCCTCAGCCATACACTGCCGCCACACGGCATCGGTGGTGGGGACAATTTTCAACACCACGCCGGGCGCGACCTTTCGCCCTTTGAGGATGCGCGCCACTTCGCGCAAATCTTCGATGCGCCCGTTGGTGCAACTGCCCACAAACGCCGAATCAATTTTGATGCGGTCAAGCTCCGTCAGCGGCACGGCATCATCGGGATGACCGGGGCGGGAGACCATCGGCACAAACCGGCTGATGTCCAGCGTGAATTCCTGCGCGTATTCGGCATCGGCATCGGCGGCGATGGGTTCCAGCTTGCGCCCGGCGCGAGCCTCGCAGTACGCCATCACAGCGGGCGAAGGGGTGAACAGCAGCGCAATCGCGCCCATTTCCGTCCCCATTGAAGCGATGGTGATGCGTTCATCCAGCGTCAGTGCGTCCACCGCGTCGCCATACAGTTCCACCGCATAACCGAGCAGACGGTTCGCGCCGAAATGGTTGAGCAGGTTCAGCACAATATCCTTCGCCGAAATATTGGCGGGGCGCGCGCCGGTGAGCGTAATTTTCACCGAAGCGGGCACGGTGAACCACGCCGTGCCAAAAGCGAAAACCGCCGCGATGTCCCGGTCGCCCATTCCCTGCCCAAACGCGCCGATTGCGCCCAAAATATTGGCGTGGGAATCGGTGGAGACGGCGGTCGCGCCCGGAACCACCAATCCGGCATCAATGATGGTGTGCGTGCCGATACCGGCGTTGATGTCGTAGACTTTGATGCCCCGCTCGCGGGCGAAAACGCGGCACAAATGTTGATTGGCGGCGTATTTTTGGTCGGAGCCGGTGGGGTTGGTGTCGAAGGTGAAGAAGGTTTTGGCGGGGTCGTCAATCGGCAAACCGTGTTCCTGCAAATTTTTCACCACATTGGGACCGCCAAAATCGCGCGCGACCCGCACGTCGATGGCAATGTCCACAATATCACCGGGTTTGACGGTTTTTTGGTCGCTGTGGTTGGCGATGATTTTTTCAATTAATGTCGGCATGCAATACTCCTTTTTTTGAGGGGGGGTGTCCGATTTTGACAAACAAATCAGACACCGTTACAATAATTCTTAGCTCATCCTAAAAATATGATTTAACCATTCAAATTCTCACCATCACAGATGGAGTTATCTCACGCATGAAAAATTCAGAAAAACCGCAAAAATACAAATCTTTGGCGGAAGTCCACGAATCGGTGCCGATGCCGAGCCGCAATAAACCGTGGTGGCGGCATTGGCTGGCGGTGACCGGTCCGGCGGCTATGGTTTCGGTGGGCTATATGGACCCCGGCAACTGGGCAACCGATTTGGCGGGCGGCAGCCGGTACAATTATGCCCTCATCTGGGTGTTATTAATGTCAAACCTGATGGCAATTCTGCTGCAAAGTCTGGCGGCTCGGCTTGGGATTGCCGGGCGGCGCGACTTGGCGCAAGCCTGCCATGAAGAATATCCGGCATGGGTCAACATCCCGCTTTACATTTTGGCGGAAATCGCCATTACTGCCACCGATTTGGCGGAAGTGCTGGGGTCGGCGATTGCGCTACAACTCCTCTTCGGACTGCCCCTGCTGTACGGGGTGATGCTCACCGCGCTTGACACCCTGCTGCTGCTGTTGATGTCCCATTGGGGCATTCGCAAGCTGGAAGGGGTGGTGATGGCGCTGGTCGGCACCATCGGCGTGGCGTTTGTCATCGAGCTGTTTCTGGGCAAGCCGGAATGGGGCGGCATCGCGCAGGGCTTCGTCCCCACCCTGCCCGACAGCGCCGCGCTGTACATCGCCATCGGCATTTTGGGCGCAACGGTGATGCCGCACAATCTGTATCTGCATTCGTCGCTGGCGCAAACCCGCAAAGTGGGACGCAGCAAAACGGACATCAGAAGCGCCATCCGCTGGAATACTATCGACTCGGCGGTTGCGCTGAATCTGGCATTTTTTGTGAACGCCGCCATTCTGGTGATGGCGGCTTCGGTATTTTATCGCAACGGCTATTTTGAAGTAGCCGAAATTCAAGATGCGCATCGTCTGCTGGAGCCGATTTTGGGCGCGAAAATCGCCCCCATCGCCTTTGCCATCGCCTTGCTGGCGTCGGGGCAAAGTTCCACCATCACCGGCACGCTTTCCGGACAGATTGTGATGGAGGGCTATCTGAATTTACGCATTCGCCCCTGGTTGCGCCGCCTGCTGACCCGTCTGCTGGCTGTTGTGCCCGCCATCATCGCCATCATGTATTTCGGCGAAGATTCCACCGGCAGTTTGCTGGTGCTGAGCCAGGTGGTGCTGTCGCTGCAACTGCCTTTCGCCATCATCCCGCTCATCCACTTCGTCTCCGACCGCCGCCGGATGGGCGATTTCACCATCGCCCGCTGGGCGCAGGGGTTGGCGTGGCTGGTCGCCGGCATCATCCTCGCCCTGAACATCAAATTGGTGGCGGATGAAATTTCCGCCTGGCTGTCCGAAAGCAGCTCATCAACATGGGCTATCCGCAGCACAATGTTTCCGCTGCTGGGGGCGCTGGCATTGCTGATTGTATATGTTACCCTGCATCCGTGGCTGCGCCAAAAGTTTGAAAAAGCGCGCGCCGTCCGCAAAGCCGATATGCATCGCCGCGCCAGCCTGCCGCAAACAGCCTTCCCCATGCCGCAACCATACCACCGCGTCGCCATCGCCCTCGATTTTTCCGGCAGCGAAAAACGCCTTTTATCCGAAGCCGTGCGCGTTTCCAGCCAACAGCACGTCCAATTATTCCTGATGCACGTCACGGAAAGCCCTGCCGCTCGCCTGCTGGGGCAAAATGCCGCCGACCAAGAAATTCGCACCGACCGCCAAAAGCTGGTGGATTTGGCGCAAATTTTAACCGAAATGGGCTTCCCGGCAGAAGTGCGGCTCGGCGCGGGCGACCCCGCCCCCGAACTGGCAAAAATCATCAACGAAGTGAATGCCGATTTGGTGATTATGGGCGGGCACGGGCACACCGGCGTTTCCGATTTGGTGTACGGAACCACCATCAACGGCGTGCGTCATCGGGTGCAAGCCAGTGTGCTGGTGGTTCCGCTGGATGGCAGCTAGACGATAAGCCGCGATTTGAACGGCAAAAAGGTCATAAAATCGGCGTGATGGACGATGTACGCTTCGGTGGTGCGTTTGATGAGGTCGCCCTCGGCGGCGTGGGCGGCGATGATGTGCGTCACTTCGGGCGGAATGCCGCATTCCTCGGCGAGCGATACGCCGGAAAAGGGGTGGCGCACATATTTGCCATACGCCCCCTGCACCGATTCGCCCGTTTCGTCCAGCTCATATTCCAGCAGTTTGCCCACATCGCACAGAATCGCCCCGGCGATGACGACATCCAAATTGACGGGCAAATCATCCCCGAAAAAGTGTTGCATTTTCAACGCGGCTTCCTTCGCCACATGAACCACGGCGCGTTTGTGCGCCATAAAACTGACGCGCATATCGGGTCCCGCCTTCAGCGTGAAGGGAATGCGGTGCAAATCCTCCGCCGAAAGGACACCCCGTTCCAGCGCCAACTGCCACACCCGCGCGGTCTTCTCGCGCAGGTCGGCATCCTCAATCCAAGCGAGTTCTTCGCCCCAGAGATTGTCTACATTCATCATTTTTTCCTTTCACCATACGTAACACGTGATGCGTGATGCGTGATGCGTGACAATTCTTCACGCTTCACGTTTTCACGTTTTCACGTTTCACGCTAGCTTCGCTATTATCGCATCGGTCATCTGTGAAGTTGATGCCGCGCCTTTTTCCACCACGTCGGGTGCGCCGCGCAGTTTCATCATATCGTAAGTGCGCACTTTCCCCTCGGCGACAACGGCGGCGACGGCAGCGCGGATACGCCCAGCGATGGCGGTTTCGCCGATGTGGTCGAGCATCATGCACGCCGAAAGCACCATAGCGATAGGGTTGACAATCGGGGTGGGATAGTCGGCGTATTTGGGCGCGGAGCCGTGCGTCGGCTCAAAGACTGCCACATCCGCGCCGATATTCGCGCTGCACGCGAAGCCGAGTCCGCCCACCAGCCCGGCGAAACCGTCGGAAATGATGTCGCCGAACATATTGCCCGCCACAATCACCCCGTAATTTTCCGGATTTTTGGTGAGCCACATCATTTGCGCGTCAATATTGGTGTTCCACAGGTCAATATCGGGGTATTCCCGCTGAATGTCTTTCGCCAGCGCCAGCATCATCCCCGATGTTTCGCGCAGGACGTTCGGCTTTTCGCACACCGTCACCGATTTGTACCCGAATTTTTTGGCATATTCAAACGCCTGCCGCACGATGCGCTCGGTGGCGGGGCGGGTGAAAATGCGGGTGGAAATCGCCAGCTCTTCCTTCGGCACGTCGGCGAAATTTTTCATTTTGGGATGGGTCATCAGCGCATCGTACACCTGTTGGGGCGGATTCGTCCATTCCACGCCACCGTACAACCCTTCGGTATTCTGACGGAAAATCACCGCGTCCACGGGTGGTTCTTCCATACCACCATCCGCCCCGCGCCGCACAAAATTGAGCGGGTTGCCGGCGAAAGTTTGACACGGACGGATGGAGACATCCAAATTGAAATGCTGGCGCATCGCCACGATGGGGCTGTAATAGACATAGCCTTTATCGCGCAATGCGGGGTCGAGTTCGGCGGCGGCTTCGGTGCGCGGTTTGGAGGTGATAGCGCCGAACAAACCGAGCTTGTGTTCCGCCAGCAGGTCGAGCGTGCGCTGCGGCAGCGGATTCCCCTGCGTGCACCAGAATTCCCAGCCGATGTCGGCGTGGATGTACTCGGCATCGAAACCGGCGGCATCCAGCACGCGGATGGCTTCCGGCAGTACGGTTTGCCCGATTCCGTCACCGGGCATTGAGACGATTTTTCGTTTTGACATGTTTTCCTCCGTTTTAGTTCAAAGTTCAAGGTTGCAAGTTTAAAGTTTCGAGTTTTAAGACAAAAGCTGATAGCCATTAGCTAACAGCCATCAGCTCCGTTTCACCTTTCTCACTGAATCAATCACCGTGCCATCCACCCATTTTATCACGGCGATGATGTCATCTGCCAGCGCGGGTTTCTGCGGAACCCCGCAAATGCGCTCGGCTTCCGCCTTCAATTCGTGGATGGATTTGATGGGCAGCCCGGAATTTTTGGTCGCCTCAATCAAATCGGGGCGACGGGGGTTGATGGCGATGCCGCGCTCGGTGACAATCACGTCAATCAGTTCGCCGGGTCCCACCAGCGTGGTCACTTCGTCGCGGATGACGGGGATGCGGTCGCGGAAAAGGGGAATCGGCAGGATGACAGTTTTGCCGAAGAGCGCATTTTGCCATCCCCCAATGCCGTGCAGCAGATAGCCGTCGGAATGGGTGACGACATTCCCGTTGAAATGGATATCCACTTCGGTTGCGCCCAAAATGGCGATGTCGAGCATGGAGGCGAAGTTGCCCTTGCCGTGATAATTATAGCTGGTGAACGGGCTGGTGTTGACATGCAGCGGGTTTTCGCGCATGGAGCGCACGCCGTCCAAATCGAAGGTCTGCCCGTCCAGAATGTGCCCGACCAAACCCTCTTCCAGCATTTCCACCAGATATTTGTTGCTGCCGCCGCGCGCGAAACTCGCTTTGATGCCTTTATCGCGCATAATTTGCCCGAAATAGTTGCCGATTGCCAGCGATGTCCCCCCCGCACCCGCCTGAAATGAAAAACCGTCGCGGATGAGTCCCGCCGCGTCGCAGAATTTGGCGGTCAGTTCGGCAATGTAGAGCCGGTCGGGGCTTTTGGTGATGCGGGTGGTACCGGAAACGATTTTTTCGGGCACGCCGACCTGCGCCATTTCGACCACAAAATCGACGTTGTTGCCCTGAATCTGCCACGGGGTGCAGGGGAAGGGGACGAGATTGTCCGTCACCACGATGACCTTTTCGGCATACTGGGAATCCGCCAGCGCGAAACCGAGCAACCCGCACGCCGACGGTCCCGTCAGCCCGTTGGCATTGCCGAAAAAGTCGGCGGTGGGCGCGGCAATCACGGCGATGTCAATTTTCACCTCGCCATCCTGCACGGCTTGATACCGTCCGCCGTGCGAGCGCAGGACGCCCAGCCCGCGCATTTTCCCTTCGGAGGCGAATTTGCCGAGCGGTCCGTTCATGCTCCCTTCAATGTGATGGACGACGCCACTTTCCAAATGTTTGATGATGGGCGCGTGACACGGGAACGATGCCGACGGAAACCAGACCAAATCTTTCACGCCCAATTCGGCGGCGATGTCGAAAATTTGGTTGGCGACCAAATCGCCGTTGCGGAAATGGTGGTGGGTGGAAATGGTCATCCCGTCGCGCAAACCGGCGGCGATGAGCGCGGCGCGCAAGTCGGGCTGGCGTTTGTCGCCATCGGCGGGGAAATCGGCGCAGGTGGGGATGGGCGCGCCATATTTTCGTCCCGTCGGGCGGTATTTCCCCACCCCCTGAAATGGAATCGCGGGCACACCGTTCACTTCAGCGGGAACCGGGCGTCCGAGGGTGTTTTTGGTGAGTGGTGTTTTTTCCATCAGTTCTGTTCCTTTCAGTTCGTATTTCGTGATGCGTGAAACGTGATGCGTGATTATCCGGGAATTTTGCTGTTTAACAGACGGTATTCTGCTTCCGGTTCTCGAATGGGCGATTGCCGTTGATGGGGGATCATCGTCAACAGCAAACGGATAATTCGGGTCAGAAAATCAATTCGATGCCTTGCAATTTCATCACCAAGCACATATCTCGACTTGAAATACCAATCGCGGCTTTCACGTGCAGAACCCAATGCATATTCATAAAACCGAGCCCGATTTTTCCCCGTTCCCATCGAGAAGCCTTCGGCGATATTCGCACTGATTGAACCCGCTGCACGATATAATTGGTCACTCAGCGAGCGCATTTTTCTATCTTGCGCCAACCGCAAAACATCCTGCCATGCTATATCGGACAAAAATAATGCAAGCCGATATGCCTCTACCCGCCACAAGGCATCACGTTTAAGTTCCTCCGGCACATCAACTTCCCAAGAAGAATACTTCATTTCTATCTCTCACGTTTCACGTTTCACGCTTTACTTCTCCGCCAACGCCACCACGCGCAAGGCGCGTTTGACCACCGGCGGGTCAATCATCTTCGAGCCGAGGGAGACGACGCCCAGCCCTTTGGCGGTGGCTTCCTCAAAGGCAGAGACAATCTTCCGTGCTTTTTCCAATTCGGCGGGGGTGGGGGCAAAAGCGGCGTGGATGGGCGCAATCTGGCGGGGATGGATGCAGCCCATCCCATCGAAGCCGAGCATTTTCGATTCGCCGACAACTCGGCGCAGGGCGTCCATATCGCTCACGTCGGAGAAGACGGAATCGATGGGCTGGACACCGGCGGCGCGCGCGGCGTTCACCAGTTGGCTGCGGGCGAAGAACGATTCGCGCCCTTCCGGGGTGCGTGCCGCGCCGATGTCGGCGGTGTAATCCTCCAAACCGATGGCGAGCGCGACCACATTCGGGCTGGCGGCGGCGATGGGATAGGCGTTGACCACCCCCAACGCGCTTTCGATGATGGGCATCAGCCACACAGGGTGCTCGATGCCGTGCGCGGCGGCAATCTCGGCGATTCTTTCGTCCACCTGCCGCACCTGTTTCGCCGATTCCACCTTCGGGATGAGAATTAGGTTCACGTTGTGCGGAATCACCGCCGCCAAATCGTCCAGTCCGCGCCCCTGCCCTGAGCCGGTCGAAGGGGGCAGTTGGTTGATGCGCACCATCCGTTCCGCGCCGTAAAAATCAACCTGCCGCAGGGCGTTGCGCACCAGCACGCGGGCTTCGTCCTTTTTCGGCGGGGCGACGGAATCTTCCAAATCGAGAATGATGCCGTCGGGTTGGTGTACCCCCGCGTTGAGCATCAATTTGGGGCTGTTGCCGGGCAGATAGAGCCGGCTGCGGCGAAAACGGTCTTTTTCGGTGTGATATTGATTCTGCGGCAACATATCGGGGAGAAATTGACGGTCGGTCTCCACCACCTGTTTGATGGCGGCTTCGATGCGCGCGGCAATCACAAAATCGAGCGCACCGGCGTCCTCAATGGTCAAATGGCAATGGGTGATGCTGAAAAACGCCAGCACCTCCCGCGCCAGCGATTCAATCGCCGCGCCATACAGCGCCCGAACTTTGCTGTGCACCGCCAGCCGGATGCCGCCGCCGGTGGCGGGTTGAAAAGTCACGCGGCAATCGGAGCGCACACCGTCGCCGAAATTCCCTGCAATTCCCATCTCTTTCAAGGGGAGCCTCCTTTTCGGGTTGTTAGTGGATGGTTATCAGTAATCAGTGGTTAGTTCCAATAACTGACAACCGATAACTGACAACTGACAACCGATAACTGATAACCAAAAACTTTTTAGCAATAGAAAACCCTTTCATCTCCTAAAAAAGATGAAAGGGCAAACAACCACTATCTTGTACCGTCCCTGGCTTCAAAATCTTTATCATATTCCATGCCAATGCATACAACGCGCCGTGGAAATTTCTCGAATAGTATATCAGATTGGAAATGGGTGTCAAAGTTAGCCATCGGTTTTCATCACAGATGAAATTGCCCCGTGCGGTTGGTGAAGTTCGGCGTTTTGACTATAATCCATAACGCATTAATGCTTTAAAGGTCATATATAATTGTATGGAAGAAATGTCACAACCGTATTTACATATTTCGCCCGGAAAAATAAATAAATTTGCCAAAATTTTATCTGATGTGATGAACCCGGTGTTCAGCGGGATTTTTGTGATTGGGCTGCTGATGTTCCGTATCATCCCCAGCCCCACCGACGCGATGAAATGGATGTTCATCACGGTGGCGCTCACCGCCATTCCGACGGTAACTTACGTGCTGTATCTGGTGCGCACCGGCTATCTGGTGGATATTTATATGCCGGAGCGCGAAAAGCGGCTGAAACCCATCATCGTGATTTCTCTGTGGCTGATCATCAGTTTGGGCATTTTGAAACTCATTCACGCCCCCGACGCAATGCTATTGATGCTGACCGCGGTGATTGTGCAGGTGGGGTTTCTGGGTGTCATCACCGTGCTGTGGAAAATCAGTTTTCACAGCGCCACCATCATCGCCGTTGCCACCATCACCGCGATGATACCCCGCCCCACCATCGCCGGGGTGCTGATTGCGCTGGTTCCGTTGGTCGGCTGGGCGCGGGTGCGTCTGAAACGCCATACGCCGATGCAGGTTGTCGCCGGGTATGGCGCGGGATTCATCGTCGCGTATCTGGCGTATCATTTTGTAAAAATTTACATCCCCATTTAAAAGGAAACGATTATGAAAATTGGACTTGTGGGTTTGCCGAACAGCGGCAAAACAACGGTCTTCAACGCGCTCACCCGTGGTGACGCGCCGACCACCGCTTACAGCAGCGGCACGCTCGATGTGCATTCGCTGGTGGTGGATGTGCCCGATGAACGGGTTGACCGGCTGGTGGAAATGTACGTCCCGAAAAAAATCACGCACGCAAAAGTAGCTTACGCCGATATCGGCGGGATGCGCAGCGACGTTGAGCGCGGGGTGTCCATCACCGGCGAACAATTGGGG
>CAZMXX010000115.1:0-10180 GCA_964570315.1 uncultured Anaerolineaceae bacterium
TCTGTCCCTACCGGCGAATGATTTCCATCAGTCAATTTGAACCACCACCCAAAAATGAAATGCGCCGACGGCGAAATTCACGCTTGACGCAAACTCCATCTTAAGCTACTATTCCAAGCACAGCCACGAGGATTTCGTCCCCGCAGACAATCGGGAATGATGACGGCTCAAAAGGCACGCCTCAACAACCACTTTCATCATCTATAATTCACCCAATTTCAACCGATGCCACTATTTTCAACAAACCTTTACGCAACATTTATGGATAAAATCAAAAAAATGCCGATAATTTTTCGTGTTGGCATGCAATCAGTTGAACTCCAAGGAGAGGATTTATGGCACAAGCACTTGTTGTGATTTTATTTAAACCTGACCAACTGCCGACCCTGTTGAAAGCCTGGGATGAAATCGGGGTGCAGGGGGCGACAATTTTACGCAGTGTGGGCGGGTATCGCGCCAAAACATGGCTGGATGAAGTCGGTTTGGGGGCATTGCAAAACTTGTTCGATAATGAATCGGTGCGTACTAAAACCATTCTTTCCGTGTTTGATAACGATGCGCAACTGGAACAAGCCATCGTGGCGGCGGAACAAGCCATCGGCAGTTTCAAACGGGAGAATGCGGGCATACTGTTCACCCTGCCGGTGGGATATGTGGAAGGCTTGCGTCACGAAAACGCACGCGCCGAAACGCCGCCGGACCCGGCACTCGACACCGCCGAACTCGTCACCCGGCAAACACTCATCAAAAATATCCACGCCACCATGGATTCCCCGGTTGTGGTTTCAACCAACCAAACCCTGCTTGAAGTCGCGGAAGCCGTCGCCGGTCATCCCGGCGCAACAGTCGCCTGCGTCGTCAATCAGCGCAACCGTTTGGTGGGGTTGATTTCACTCCGTCAATTGTTGGATGATTTATTCATGGCGGTGGTGCCGGAAGAGTTTTTGGCGGAAAGCATCAGCTTCGATAAAGTGATGAATTTTGCCAAATTAGACCAAACCCAAACCGCCGGCGACGCAATGGTTGACCCGGTATGGGTCACGGAAGACGACACCGTGAAAGATGCGTTTGTGCGCATGCATGAGCATCAGCTTGCCGCCATTCCGGTAGTGGACGACCAACAAGAAGTGGTGGGGTGCATCAGCCGCATTGATTTGCTGCTACTGTACGCCAAACACCAAAAACGCGCACGAGGTGAATAATCGATGGAAAACGCAGCTGCATCCTCCAACCAAGTATTAATTGCCGGGTTAGTTTTTGTCCTCACTTACGCGGTCATCGTCAGCGAGAAAGTGCATCGCACCGTTGCCGCGCTCGTCGGCGGATTTTTGATGATTTGGCTGGGCATCCTCTCTCAGGAAGAAGCCTTTGCCAACGCCGTGGACTGGAACGTCATCTTTCTGCTCACCGGAATGATGATCATTGCCGGCATTCTGAGCCAAACCGGGGTTTTCCAATGGCTGGCAATTCAGGCAGTCAAAATGGGCAAACGCGACCCGTTCCGCATTCTGATATTCCTCTCGCTGGTCACGGCGGTGACTTCCGCCGCACTGGACAACGTGACGGTGGTGGTGCTGATTGCGCCGGTGACGCTGTATGTCGCCAGCAATTTGGGCATCAGTCCCATCCCGTTTCTGATTGCGGAAGTGCTGGCATCGAACATCGGCGGCGCGGCGACACTCATCGGCGACCCGCCCAACATTCTGATTGGTTCGGCGGCGGGTATTGATTTCATCACCTTCGCCGCCGCAATGACCCCGCCCATCCTGATAAGTTTGGTGTTATTCATTCCCATCGCCTATTTTGTTTTCAAGAAAGAGTTGGTTCCGCTGGAAGGCGCGCGCCCGCACGTGGGCGAGCTGGACACCGACAATCTCATCAAAGATGCCGAGTTGCTGCGCAAAAGTCTGATTGTGATTGGGCTGGTGCTGGTCGGGTTCACCGCGCACGGCGCTCTGAATTTGGAACCGGCAACCATCGCCATGTCCGGCGCGGCATTATTGTTGCTCTGGTCGAAAACAGAACCGGATAAAGCGTTGGAACACGTGGAATGGACAACCCTGCTCTTTTTCGTCGGGCTGTTCATCACCGTGGAAGCCATCGTGAAAGTCGGCATCATCGAAGATCTGGCGCAGGAAGCGTTGAAACTGACCGGCGGCGATTTGGGCATCACCACCATGTTCGTGCTGTGGATTTCGGCGCTTGCGTCCGGGATTGTGGACAATATCCCGTATGCCGCCACCATGATTCCGCTGATTCAAAGTTTGGGGCACAGCGGCATGAACACCGAGCCGCTCTGGTGGGCATTGGCGCTGGGAGCAGACCTCGGCGGCAACCTGACGCTGGTCGGCGCCTCGGCGAATGTGGTCGTCGCCAGTTTGGCAGAACGGAACGGGCATAAAATTTCGTTCATCCAATTCAGCAAATACAGTTTCTTCTTCACGTTGGGAACCATGCTCAGTAGTACGATTTTCCTGTGGTTCTTCCACGTAATTCCGAACCGTTAACCTCATTTGCGCACAAAAAAAGCCTGACGGGCATCCGTCAGGCTTTTTGTTTTGCCGGTCAATCGTTCAGCAACCCCACCACCGAATTGTCGCCGAGGGTGAATTTATGCGATTGCGGGCGAATCGGCGAGCGATGGATGACCACATTTCGCCCGATGAGGCTATCTTCAATCCGCCGCGCCACATTGCGAATCTGGCTATTCTCCAGCACAATGGAGCGGGAAATTTCCGCATTCTCCACCAGACAATCGTGATGAATGCTGGTGAACGGACCAATGTAGGCGTTCACAATGCGGGTATCCTTCCCGATGATGGCGGGACCGCGCACCACACTGTTGATGATTTCCGCGCCCCGTTCCACCGTCACCCGCGCATCCACATCGCTGGAACGGTCAATATACCCTTCCATCTTGGGTGTCAACTCTTCCAGCACGTATGAATTCGCGTCGAGCATATCGTTGGGTTTGCCGGTATCAATCCACCACCCGGTATGAACATATGGATGAACGTGATAGCCGTTTTCCACCAACCATTGAATCGCGTCGGTAATTTCCAACTCACCGCGCCAACTGGGTTTGATGGCGTCCACCGCCTCAAAAACAGATTTATCGAACATGTAAATGCCCACCAACGCCAAATCGCTGGGCGGGTCTTTCGGCTTTTCAATTAATTTGATGATGCGATGGTCTTCGCCCAACACCGCCACGCCGTAATGCTGCGGCTCCTTCACGCGGGTCAAGACGATTTGGCTGTTATAATCGCTATTGGCAAATTCGGCGATTAATGGGCTGATGCCCCCTTGAATCACATTGTCGCCCAAAAACATCACAAAGCGGTCATCGCCCAGAAAATCGCGGGAGATTTTTACCGCGTGCGCCAGCCCGAGCGGCGCATCCTGCGGGATGTAGGTGATGTTCACCCCCCAGCGGCTGCCGTCGCCGACGGCTTTGCGGATTTCGTCGCCGGTGTCGCCAATCACAATGCCGATGTCATCCACGCCCGCGTCGTGAATCGCTTCGATGACGCGGAACAGCACCGGCTTGTTGCTGAGCGGGATGAGTTGTTTCGCACTGGTAAAAGTTAACGGATACAGACGGGTTCCTTTTCCCCCGGACAAAATTAAGCCCTTCACTGATGGTCTCCTCTGAAATAGTGGTCGGTTTTCGGTTGCCGAATTTACAGGTTGTAATAATCTTTCAAGCTCGCGTCCACCGGCGCATTCGACAGCACCGCGCCCACCAGATTGGCGTTCACTTTCACCAGCCGGTTTTTCGCTTCCAAAACATGTTCGCGTTTGGAGACGCTCGCTTTCACCACCAGCAGCGTGCCATCAAGCTTTGATGCCAGCAAAACCGCATCGGTCACGGTGCTGATGGGCGGCGCGCTGAACAGCACCATCTCGGCGTTTTCCGCCAATTTCTGCAACACCTGCACCAGTTTTTGAGAATTCAAAATCTGGCTGGGGATGGTGGGCAATTGCCCGCTCGACAGCAGTTGCAGCGAGGTATCTTTGATGCGCTGCACGGGCGGCTCGGCGAAGGCGGCATCATCGCGGAACATGTCCGTGAAGCCGCGCGTATTGCTCACCTCAAAAATGTTGTGCAATTGCGGATGGCGCAAATCGCTGTCCACCACAATCACCCGCCGCCCGCCATCCGCCATGGTGACGGCTAAATTTGCCAGCGTGATGTCTTTATCGGCGTCCGGACCCGCCGACGTGACCAGCAGGGTTTTTATCGGCGTGTCAACATTGGCGAATTCAATGCCGGTGCGCAGGGTTCGGTAGGCTTCCGCCGCCACCGAAGTGGGGTCGGTTAGGGTTACAAGTGCGTTTGTGGTCATAAGTCTCTGCTCGAAATTTTTATGTGATCGATTATCGGTTGCATGTTACGCCCGGTGAGCGTCGGGAACGAATTTGGGCGATTGCTGTGCTTCGCCGTCGAGATGCGCCATGCCCGCATGGGCGGGAATTTGCCCCAGCACCGTCACCCCCAGCAACCGTTCCACGTCATCGCGGGTGCGGATGTTGCCCTGTTCCAGCCATTCCAGAAAGAAGATCACCAGCACGCCCACCATCAACCCGAACAACCCGCCGGCAAGGGTATTAATTTGCGTTTTGGGTTTGTATTGCTGATAGCCCAAACTGTACACGCTATCGAGCATCACCACGTCAATGCGGTCGCGTTTGTCCTGCTTGGCGTTCCAGCCGTTGCGCTGGTCGATGAACACTTTCGCCACCGTATCCACAATGGCGTATGCCACTTCCGGGTCAGTGTCGCGGGCTTCAATTTTGATGGTGAAGGTTGAGGAATCGGGGCTGACGAACAGTTTCCCCAACAAATCGGAGGTACTCATGTCCAATTGGGCGCGGTCGATGACCTCTTGGGCTGTCGTGTGGGTCTGGATGTTCGCCACATAATTGCGCAGCAGGTCTTTCAGGGTGTTGCTCAAACCCCAGTCGGCGCGGGCGGGCTGCACGCTCAAACGGGTGCTGGCGCTGTATACCGGCGTTTGCAGTTTGCTCACTCCAAATGCCACGCCCGCCGCGATGATTGCCACCAGAATGGCTATCCATCCCCGGCGAATGAAAAGTCGCACGTAATCGGTTAATTCCATACATCACCTCAACTACTCGTCATGATTTATGACGCGGTATTTTCGCTAAAACAGACACACCCATGTTTTCCAGTTCTGCCGCAGATTGGACGCTGGTGTCCAGATAATGGAGCAGGAAAATCAGCGCCACCCCCGCCGCCAACGCCAGCAACAGCCGAATCGGCAGGTCGAGCTTGCGGGAAAGGGGCGTGGGAATGGGTGTCACAGTCAGCGGGCGGTCAATGACCACCACCTGCCCGCCCAACGCGCCCATCTGCGCCAGATATTTCGGGCTGTCTTCCTGCAACGCCAGCACCACCGCCTCTCCAATTTTCCGCAACTGGTTGGGGTCGCCCCACGTCATCGAAATTTGCAAAATGCGGTGCTGTTTGTCGGCAAAGGTTTGCCCCGCCAGCATACCGGGCGAAATTTGGAAGCCGGGGGCGATGTCCGCCAAATGGCGGTTCACATCTTCCGCGAATGCCTGACTGCTGACAATCACCGACAAATCATCGGCAATGAATTCCGAGGAAACGCCGGCGTAATAGCCGTCATACGTGAATTGGTCGGGGATATTTTCCGGTGTCACACCCACCACAAAGCGCAACGAGGTGGTATACATCGGCGGCACACGCTTCACCGTAGCGAGGCTCATCGCCGCCACCAGCACCACCAGCGCAATGGGTATCCAGATTCGTTTCCACAATATCTGCCCGTATTGTCGGAGTTCCATCATTCCCCCGTTGCAGAGTGTATCACATCCAGTGCGAGCGCACATCCGATAAATGGCGGATACGCGCCCGTAATATCGCTATCTTCGGTCAGAAGTATAAATGAGGCAACAGCAAATGACAAATGCACACCCCCAAACGGAATCCCCAAATTTGGGAAAATATCGGCTCTGGTGTATAGTTATCGAGTTTGAAAAAGAGTTTTCAGGGAGCTTATATCCCTTTATCAGTAAAAAGAGAGGGCTTTAATAATGAAGGTTTTACTGCTGCAAGATGTTGATAATTTGGGGCTGGCAGGTGATGTGGCAAAAGTTGCCCCCGGATACGGACGCAATTATTTGTTGCCGCAAGGCATGGCGGTACTGGCGACCAAAAGCGCGCTGAAACAAGCCGAAGCTATTCGCAAAGCGGGCGAGTTGCGCCGCGCCCAAGAAAAAGAAGATGCGCTGGCAATTGCCAACCAAATCAACGGCGCCGTTTTTGTGTTTGAACGCCGCGCCGGTGAACGCGACAAACTGTATGGCTCGGTGACGGTGGGCGATATTGCTACCGCCATCAACGAAAAATTCGGGCTGGATATCCACAAACGGAAAATCGCGTTGCCTGAACCGATTCGCTCGCTGGGCGAATACGCCATCGCCGTGAAATTGATGGTGGAAGTGACCGCCCATGTGAAAGCCGTGGTCATCAATGAAGGGGAAACGTATGACCCCAACGCCGCCGCCGAAGCTAAAGCTGAAGCCGAAGCAGCGGAGGCAGCGGAAGCGGAAACTGTGGAAACCGTCGAAGCGGAAACCACCGAAGCCGTGGAAGAAACAGCGGAAGCAGCGGAATAGATTCTCCGAATACGCCAAAGGCTCATCCCGACGGGGTGAGCCTTTTTGATTCCACCCGTATGTATCATCAAATGATATTAGGGCGTGTTGACGTTTAGTGGTATCCCCGATTTTGCCGGTTTGGCGTGTCAGGCATCGCCTTGAACTAAAGTTCAGGCTCAAAACTCAAGCCGACTTAAATCGGCTTCGGCTTTCAGCCCTGAAATTCATTCCGGGGCTAACGCCGAGCGCGACATTCACCCCACCGGCAGGTCGAACACGTCCAAATCCCGCCCGAAAACCACCGAACCGCCATAGCCCGCCGCGACCTCCGCCACCAACCTGTCCGGTGTCTGCCCCCACAGCAATTGATGCGTCAGCACCAGCAACTTCGGTTGCGCCTGCCCGGCGATGTCCGCCAGTTCCGTGGCGGAGGTATGCACCGCCGCGTGATACGCCTGCCACTTCTGCGCCCGCAGCGCAAACTTCCGGCGCGAATAAACTTCATGCACCAGAATGTCGCAGCCGCGATAGTGGTCGGCGATGCCGGGATAGGGGGCGGTATCGCCGGAAATCACAATCGTCCCCGCCGGGGTGACAAATTTATAGCTGTACGCCGTCCAACTGCCGTGACGCGCCAGAAATGCCGTGACGCGCACGGCGTCATCGGTGTAGATTAACCCCGGCTCAATTTCAGAAACATCCACCTGAAACCCGCGCGCGTTGGCTGGCTCCAGCCCGTACAGCCGCTCATGAATATCGGCTTGATATGCCGCCAAAAGATGGTCGGTCATAGTTTTGGTGCCGGGGGGTCCCCATATCTGCAACGGGTCAACCCGCCCCAGCACCCACGGGGTGAAAATCAGGTCGGCATACCCGGCGGTGTGGTCGGTGTGCAGATGCGTCAAAAATGCGCGACGCAAGTTTTTCGGCTTCAGCGCGGGGATGCCTTTCTGCGCCGCCGCGTGCGCCTGCCGCACCACACCGGGACCCACATCCACCAGATACGCCGCATCGTTGACCACCACCGCCACCGCAGACCCGGCGCGGTCGGGTTCGGCGTTGGGGGTTCCGGTTCCCAACAGCACCAATTTTACCGATGGTTTGTCAGACATATATCGCACCTTTTTATGAAATGAACGCATGCACCATCAAACTGAGCAGGAACAATCCCGCCAAAATAATGATCACCACCCAAAACCCGGTAAACATGACGCCACCTCCCGTTTACTGAATGGGGAACTGTTGCCCATCAGTGTATCATGGGAAGCGTGATTTTTCCTGTCCGCAACTTGACGGCAATCTGCCGGGAATCGGTCAATTTTTTCCGAAACGCCGCTACGGCGGGGGCAGCGGCTCAAAAAGGCGAGGTGGCAACGTCCCCAGCGGCGTCACCGAGCGCGCCGCCAGGGTGAAGGTCTCGGTATCCGAGCGGATGGTGACCCGCAAAAGACAGCCGCACGTTTCATCCACCCACACCGCCGCCGAGCCGACCGCCGCGGTTTGAAATTCGTAGCGCGCTACCGCGCCGTCCCGCCGCAGGGTCGCCGCCGGGGGCGCATCCGCCAGCAGACGGTCAACCCGCGCCAGCGCGTCGGTGACGGGGGAGAAAGGCAGCGCGGCATCGCCGGTGACGGGGGGCACGGTGGCTTCGAGCCGGCTGTAGATGACCGCCGCCGCGCCGTCGTTCACGTATGCCAGCCCCACCAACGCCGGAACGGGCGCTTCCAGAATTTCCAATCGCTGTTGGGCGCGATTTTCGGTGAGCCATGCTTCAAAGACCACCGGCGCGGCGAGCGGCGGACGGTTCCATTGCAGTTCCCAAACGCCGTGCGTGCCGCGCCGCCATATCCGCGCCATGTCTGTTTGCGCCCCGGCAGGAGAAACAGGGGACGCGGTGCGGCACGCCGTCAGTAGCATTATCGTCATCATAATTAATGAAGAAACGATGGTTTTCATCTGCACAACCCACCCAAAATTGTTGATTCCCGTTCTTTCCGTACAATAAATCGTTATGAAAAAGAAGTCAAACGCAACCAAACCCAAATTTTATTTATTGACCCTCGGCTGCCCGAAAAACACGGTGGATTCCGAGGGGATGACCGAGCTGCTGGTAGACGCACGCTATCAGCCCACCGACGACCCCGCCGCCGCCGATGTACTGCTGGTGAATACCTGCGGATTTCTGCAAGCCGCCACGGAGGAATCTCTGGGCGCGTTGCAGGATTTGGCGGCGCACAAACGGAAAAATCAATTGCTGATTGCCGCCGGATGTATGGCGCAACGTTTCGGCGAGCAGATTGCCCGCGAAGTGGACGGGCTGGACGGGGTTATCGGCACGAAATCGTGGGCGGATATTGTGCCGTTCATCCAACAACTGCGCGATTCACGGCGCACCCGCCGCCAACCGCTGTACCACCTGCCGGAAACGGGAGACACGCCGGTGGACAGAGTGTCTCTGCGGCGCACTGCCGAGCCGAACCGCGCCAGCGCGTACCTGAAAATCAGCGACGGCTGTTCCGCGCCGTGCGCCTTCTGCACCATCCCCGGTTTCAAGGGATTGAATCGCAGCCGCCCCAAAGCTTTGGTTTTGCAGGAAGCGCGCCGGTTGGCGGAAAGCGGGGTGCAGGAAATTATTGTCATCGCGCAGGATACCACCGCTTACGGGCGCGATTGGGGCGATATGGACGGGCTGCCCTCGCTGTTGGAAGCCATTGTCGCCGAAGTGCCGCACGTACCGTGGATTCGGCTGATGTACGCCTATCCCGGTCATGCCAGCAACCGTTTGCTGGAGGTGATGGCGGCGCATCCGCAGATTCTGCCGTACATTGATATGCCCCTGCAACACGGACACCCCGACACACTGCGGCGCATGAATCGCCCGCACAATGTGGAAAAGGTGTTGCGCTGGGTGGAACGTTTCCGCACGGTGATGCCCGATGCGGCGTTCCGCACCACGTTCATTGTGGGCTACCCCGGCGAAACGGAAGCTGAATTTCAGGGCTTGCTCGATTTCATCTCGGCGGCGAAATTCGACCGGGTGGGGGCGTTCACCTTTTCGCCCGAACCGGGCACACCCGCCTTCGACCTGCCCGACCGGGTTGACCCCGAAACGCAGTCGGCGCGGTGGGAACGGTTGATGGCGCTACAACAGCCCATTTCGCTGGCGCGGAACCAATCGCTGGTGGGGAAACGGCTTGAGGTGCTGGTGGATGGCGCGGGCGAGGGCGTGAGCATCACGCGCTGTTACCGCGACGCGCCCGAAGTTGACGGCTACGTCATCATCGAGGAGGAATTGCCCCCAGGCACCATGCTCCCCGTGATGGTGACCGGCGCAATGGAGTACGATTTGCTCGCCGTGCCCGCCAATAAACCGCTGATGATTTTATGATTCGCTCATAGCCCCAACTTTGGGGCTATTTTGTTGCTGAATACCCTATGCTATAATGACAGTAACACGAATCATAAAAGGCATCATATGAAGAAATTCCCTTCCGTTTTTTTGAAACCTTTTATAGCGGAATTATTCGGC
>CAZMXX010000116.1:0-9903 GCA_964570315.1 uncultured Anaerolineaceae bacterium
CGGTGAATGCCCACAGCACCAGCGGCAAAATCGCCAGCGAGACATATTCGGCATACGCGCTGCGCACAAAAATTTCCACCAGATGGAAGGGGGCGAACATATACGCCAGCCCGGCAATCAGCGCGGCATTTGCGCCGAAGAGCCGCCGCACGAAGCCGTACATCCCCGCGCCCGCGCCGATGGTCGCCAAAATGTAGATGGTTTTCACCGACCAAACCATATTCACGCCCAACAGGTGGATGATTTCGGCGGCGTAAATGGCGAGCGGCGCATACAGGTTGAAGAGCGGATAGCCGTATCCGAAGGCGAAATCGGGACTCCAACGGGGCCAGAGGAAGCCGTCGCGCAGGGTTTGGTCAAATTCCACCAGATAGAAAATGCTGTGCCGCGCATCGTGCGCTTGAAAAAAATACGCCGGGTGCAACAGCGGCGCCCACGCAAAAACAGAGAGCGCCAGCAGAATATAAAATTGCGAATCGAGTTTTGAGAGAAAACGTTTCATTTGGTTTTAAACCCCCTCCCTGACCCCCCCCTCAGAGAGGGAGGGCAGGGAAGGGGTGAATCCTAAATTTTCAACCGCCGTCCGAACACCCATCCCCCGGCTAAAACCACCAGCGAGACCAGCGACAGCCATTTTCCCGCCACGCGGATGGGGGTGTCATTGAAGCGCAGCTCCAGAAAATAGCTCCCCCGCGGCACGGGAATCACCATCCAGCCTTCGGGGTCGGTGGTGGAGATTTGCGGCTGGCTCACCGCCCGCCCGATGCGTCCGTAGGGGAAGGCGTTGGGGTCGGTGCTTTCCGGGTCGGTGTCTTCATAAAGGGTCGCCGTCCAGCCCGGAAAATAGGGGATGTAAAAGGTCACCGCCTGATTGTCATCGGCGGCGTAAACCCACACAAATTCGTGGACGCTGTCCATCTCGAAGGAATGGACGCCCATCAGCGGGGTGTTGCCCGTCTCGTCCCACACTTCGGTTTTCACCACGCGGGTGGTGATGGGCTTGCCGGCAATCGCCAAATCTGCCAGCGGCGACCAGCGCGGAATTTCCTTCACCCACGCCGTCGAGCCGGTCAACTCATCCGCCGATTGCTGGAAGCGGAACAGACTCGCCAGACTGACGGGACCTTCCGTCGGTTTGGGGTCGCGCACCTGCGCCTGCACATACGGAAAACTCGCCAGCATGATGAGCAGAATCACCGGCAGAATGAAGGTCAATCCTTCCCGCCGAGTGGCGGATGACTGACCGCTGCTGGCTGACGACTGAAAACTGACTGCCGCCACCACTGCAATCGCCGGGGCGATGATGACCAGCAATCGCCACGGAAACTGGGCGAAACTGGACAGCGGGATGAGCCGCCACACCCACGCCGAAAGGGGGGTGGTCAGAAAAGCGGTCGCCAGCACCAGCCCCTGCAAAAAATAGAGGGTGACGCGCAGCGCGCGGTCTTTCAACTTCGGCACGGCGAAAAACGACAGTGCGAACAGCACCAGCGCTGCCAGCCCAATCTGAAATCCGGCGTCGTCATTGGGTCCCGGAATGCTGGGACCGAACCCCCAGCGCGGCGAAAAGAGCTGGAAGAAGTCCACAAAATCGTCTCCGAAAGCATATCGCCCGCCAATCCACTGGTCAACCCGCACATATTGCCGCTCCAGAAATGCGGGCAGCCAGAAAATCGCGCTCAACCCCAACCCGCCGAACAGCGCCAGCGCGGGGGGAATCGCCCGGCGGATGACCGTCCCTATCTCTATCCGTTTCACAGACACAAACAGCATCACCACCACGTACAGCCCCAGAATCGGCGTAAAAAGGAGCGCCAACAAATTGCTGGTGAACATCAGCGCGGCGTATGCCGTTGCCGTCAAAACGATGGTTTTCAGCGAGGGCGTGGTCATCACCCGATAAAACCCCCACAGCACCAGCGGCAGAAACACAAACCCCACCGACTCCGCCAGCGCGGCGCGAACATACAAATCGAACAGGTGGTACGGGAAATAGACGTACACCAACGCCGCCACCAGCCCCGCCCGCGCACCGAGAATATCCCGCACGAACAGGTACATGGTCATGCCCGCCAGCACCGCCGTCAGCCCGAAGACGATTTTCACTGCCGTCACAAAATCCGCGCCGAGCAGGTGAAACGCTTCGCCGAGATAGGACGACAGCGGACCGTAAATGTTGAAAAAGGGATACCCAAACCCGAACGCGAAATCGGGCGCCCAGCGCGGATATAAAATGCCGTCCTGAATCCCTTTGTCGAATTCAAACAGAAAATAGACCGAATGCCGCGCGTCATGCGCGCCCCAAAAATAGCCCGGTTGCAGCAACGGGCTGATGACCGGTAGAGAGAGGAGAATCGTCAGCCAGAACTCAACAGTGCAAAATGCAAAAGGAAAATTGCAAAAATAATTTTGAATTTTGAATTTTGAATTTTTCATTGGATTGAAAGTTTCGCCCTCCCTTCCGAATCTCCCGTCACGGGCAACCGCGCCAGTGTATCGCCATCGTAAAAGCCGAGCCACACCTGCGCGGGCGCGGGGGCGTCGGCGGGCAGGGTGAAAGTGTAGCGGTCGGCAATCAGCTCGCCGGGCAGCCAGCCGTCGGTGGGGCGGTCGCCGTTTTGCGGCAGTACATCAATTTGGGTGATGATGTTCCCCGCGCCGTCCACCAAATGCCCGAAAATTTTCAGGCTTTTTTGCGGCGGATTGACCGCCTGCCAGTGGACGGTCAGATAAAATGTGTCGCCCGGTTGCAGCGCGGCGGTACTCTTTAAAGGAAGATAGGGTTCCACGGGGTGCAGGTCGTCCGTCTGCTCGGCGGGGTTTTTCACTTCAAACCGATAATCTATCAGCAAAAGTTGGTTGTCGCCGTAAACTGCCGCCGGGCGGGGCGGAATCTCCGAGGTGATGAAATTCGGTTCCAAATGGGGATACGCCGGAAGCAGCACCACCAACAGCGCGGCGGCGAAAATCGGAGTGCGATTCAGTTTCGGTTCCAGCCAAAAGCCGATGCCCGCCAGCACCGCCAGCCCCAGCGCGGCGAATCCGAGCAATTGCCACGGGTACGCCAGCGAATCGCGCACGAGGGGCAATTGCCACAACCAGCGCGTCCACGGCAGTACCAGCGCCAGCGCCGCGCCCGCCACACCGATGAAAAACCACGGGCGGGGGTCGTCCCCATTTTTCCAAATATAGATGGAAACCAGCGCCAGCGCAATCGCGGCGAAACCCACACTGAGCGATAGCCCATCCTGCCAACCCGGCACACTGATGCCGAAGCCCCAAAAGGGGGAGAGGAGTTGCGCCGGATAAACCAGATGCTCAGCCGAAACGGGCAGTTTGGGCGCGGCGGATGCCAACGCGCGCGGCACGGTGATGACTGCCGCCACCGCCAGCCCGATGGCGGACATGGCAATCGGCGGGCGGGATTGGGGGCGATGGAAGCCGACCTGCATAAAAACCAGCACCACCCACGCCCACACGCCCAAACCGAGGTGACTCAGACCGAGCGCCGTCCAAAAAACGATGGCAATCGCCATCACGGGGAGGGTGGGACTGGCAACCAGATAAGTTGCCGCCAGCAGCGCCCACGGGAGGACGCCCCAGAAAAACGATTCGCCGAACGCGCCGCGCACGAGCAGGGTTGTGGTGAGGAAGGGGGCATAGGTGTATGCCAGCGCGGCAACCGTCGCCCCTTTTGCGCCGAGCCAGCTTTTCAGCCACAGATACAGCCCGCTCGCGCCCGCCAGCACACCGAGGGCGGAGACGATTTTCATCGCCGTCAGCGGGGGCAGGGGGAGCAGCGCCGCCAGATAATAGGGCAGAATTCCGCCGCTGCGCAGGGCGTCGAAGCCGGTGAGCGGGGGTGTCCAGCGCAAATTGAACAGGTTTTCGCGCAGGTTGTCTACTGCCCACAGCGCGGTGAAGCCCGCGTGCGTTTGAAAATAACCGGGGTAGGTCAGGGGCGCAATGGCGAATACCGTCAGCGCGAGGGTGAGCAACAGATAAGGGATGGTGGATTGTTTTTCGGACATTTGTCAGCCGTCAGCTATCGGTTTTCAGCTATCGGCGAACAGCTTGCAATTTGAGCTGATTGCTGAACGCTGAATGCTGCTTGCTATTATATAGCTACCGAAATGGCGGGCAAATGGCAGGCAGATGGATGTTGCGGCAAAATTAGCGTTGGCTGTTTTTGCGCTGGCAATTCCTTGTTATACAATTACCTATAGAAACTTACTGTTTTGTGAAAGATGGATTTGAGGATAGGAGAGAATTTATGGCAGCCCAGCAATCAGGTAGCGAACAGGGAGAGAAGATTCCCCGTGGTGAGGTTCCACGTATTCCGGGACGCTTTTGGGTCATCGCGTTCATTATTTTTGTGATATTCACCGGTTTCAATCGGACGATGGAACTGTATACCGATTATCTGTGGTTCAGAGCCCTGGATTTCGGTCAAATTTTTACCATTGAATGGCAGACCAAAATCATTGTATTCTTGGTGGCGGCGGCGGTTTTTGCCATCCTGTTTTTGGTGAATACCAGTGTTGCCCGCTGGCAGGTGAAACGCAACACCCTCTTTTTCAGCGATGAAACGCTGGTGGCACAGAAGATGGTCACTTATGTGGTGCTGGCGGTGGCGTTGCTGCTGGCATGGCTGGTGGGTTCTGCCGCGTCGCTGAACTGGCTGACCGTGCAGGAATATCTCAACCAAGTCCCGTTCAACATCAGTGACCCCATTTTCGGGATGGATGTCGGGTTCTATATTTTCTCCCTGCCGCTGATAAAATTCGTGCAGGGCTGGTTGGTCATCGTGCTTTTCCTCTCGCTGTTTGGCGCGGGGGCGATTTATCTGCTGGAGCAGCGCGAAAATCTGGAAGAAGGTCGTTTCGTGCTGTTGCCCTATGCCCAGCTTCATTTGTCGGTTGTGGGGGCGTTGATTTTCGCCGCCTTCGCGTGGGGGCACTGGCTCGATACGTTTGAACTGCTGTACAGCAATCGCGGGGTGGTTTTCGGTGCCAGCTACACCGACATCAACGTGGTGCTGCCCGTGCTGCGCATTATGATGGGCGTGGCGGCTGTCTCGGCGGTGCTGCTGGTGCTGAATATTTTCATGCGGAAAAACGTCCTCCCCCTCGCCGCGATTTTCATTTGGCTGGTGGGCGGATTTTTACTGCGCGGCGTGGTTCCGGGTGCGGTTCAGCGCTTCGTGGTGGAACCCAATGAGTTGCAGCGCGAATCGCAGTACATTCAATACGATATTGATTTCACCAATCGCGCCTATAATCTCCATAATGTGCGGGAAACGGAAGTCAGCGATTTGAAGAAGCTTTCCCCGGCTGATTTGGAAACGAATGGCGATACGCTCAACAATATTCGGCTGTGGGATTACCGCCCGTTATTGCAAACATTCCGTCAGTTACAGGAGTTACGGCTTTACTATACCTTCAACGATGTTGATTTAGACCGCTACACCATCAACGGGCAATACCGGCAGGTGGCGCTTTCCGCGCGCGAGTTGGAAAAATCGCAGTTGCAATCGCCGACGTGGATTAACCAGAAATTGCAATTCACTCACGGGTACGGGGTGGTGATGAATCCCGTGAACGAAGTCACGCCGGAAGGGCTGCCGAATCTGTGGATTAAAGACTTGCCGCCACAGTCGTCGGTGGATTTGGAAATTACCCGCCCGGAAATCTATTACGGTGAAACAACCACCGATTACGTTTTTGTGAACACCAATGAACGCGAGTTCGACTATCCCGGCAAGGGAGATAAATCGGTATATAACACCTATCAGGGAACCGGCGGCGTGCCGCTCGGTAATTATTTTAACCGGCTGGCGTTCGCGTACCGTTTGGGCGACAGCAACATTATCCTCAGCCGGGACATTAACAACGAAAGCAAGATTATGTTCAACCGGCAGATTCAAAAGCGAGTGCAGACGCTGGCGCCGTTTTTGCGCTACGATGACGACCCGTATATCGTCGTGGGCGATGACGGGCAGCTCTACTGGATTCAGGATGCCTATACCATTTCTAATCTCTACCCCTATTCGGCGCGCGCGAGCGGAAAGCAATTCAACTATATTCGCAACTCCGTGAAAGCGGTCATCGACCCCTACAATGGCAAAGTGACGTTTTATCTGTTTGACACCACCGACCCGCTGGCGCAAACCTACAATCGCATCTTCCCCGGCATTTTCAAGCCCGCCTCGGAGTTGCCGGAAACATTGCGGTCGCACATTCGCTATCCTGAGGGGATGTTCAAAATTCAAGTCAATCTTTACCAGATTTACCATATGAAAGACCCCAACGTTTTCTATAATCAGGAAGACTTGTGGGCAATTCCGCAGGAGAATTTTTCCGGCAACACGCAGCCCGTGGAACCGTATTATGTGATTGCTCGCTTGCCGGGAGAAGATTCCGAAGAGTTTTTACTGTTCCAGCCGTTGACCCCGTACAACAAAGATAATCTGGTGGCGTGGTTCGCCGCGCGGTCTGATGGCGAGAATTACGGTGAGTTGGTGGTCTATCGGCTGCCGAAACAGGAGTTGATTTTCGGTCCGCTGCAAATTGAAGCCCGCATTGACCAAGACCCCGAAATTTCGTCGCAATTTTCGTTGTGGGACCAAGGCGGCTCGCAGGTGATTCGCGGGAATCTGCTGGTGCTGCCGCTCGGCGATTCGTTGTTGTATGTCGAACCCATCTATCTGCAAGCCGAATCGGGGCGCATCCCCGAATTGAAACGGGTGATTGTTGCCAGCGGCGACCAAGTTATCATGTCGAACACGCTGGCGGAAGGTTTGGCGAAACTGCTGAAAATTTTGACGGGTGAAGCGATTGATGCGGCGGCGCTGGAAGGTCTCGCGCCGGATGGCACAGCTTTAGGGACGCCTGCGATTGCTCCGGACGCACTCCAACTCGCCGAAACCGCCTCCAAGCATTATGAGGCGGCGCAGAAAGCTTTGCAGGAAAACGACTGGGCGACGTATGGCTCGGAACTTGACCAGATGAAACAAAATCTTGACCAGTTGATGGAATTGCTGAACAGCGCCCAATAGTTGAGAATAGCCCACGTGCGGCACAACCACTGTTCGTAGTTGGTTGTGCCGCAGACAGTAGATGAGATGAATGTTGATGGAAGGCATTAAAAAAAGCCTTGCCTTGCTGGTGGCGGCGGGGACGGGATACGCGGTCGGTAGATTCTACAAGCGGCAATCGAAGGGGCAGGCTTCCGGTCCCCGCTATTTGATTGTCAACGCCGATGATTTCGGCATGAGCGACGGGGTGACGGAAGGCGTCATTCAGGCATGGCGGTACGGGGTGGTCACATCTACTTCCGCGCTGATAAACCTGCCCGGCGCAGCGGAGCGGATTGCGCGGGCGCACGCCCGTCATCCCAAACTGCCCATCGGATTGCATTTGAATGTGACGTTGGGCAAGCCGGTGCTGCCACCGGCGCAAGTGCCATCGCTGGTGGATGAAACGGGCTATTTTTACGACCGGTTTCGTATTTTTGAATATATTTACCAGATTTCGCTGGAAGAATTACGCGCGGAATTGATTGCCCAAGCGGAGTTGTTGCTTTCCACCGGCGTGACATTCGACCATATTGATTATCATCAGCATTTGATGGTGACCCATACCCCGTTTTACCCGCTGGTGTGCGATATGGCGCGGCATTACGGCGTGCCGGTGCGCCAACCCGTCCCCGAAAGTTTCTACGGACAAATCAAGGTGGGCGGCAAACGGAGCGGCGCAACCATGCAGACCGCACTCAAATTTGTGATGCATTATCCCGCCTCGCTGGTGCGGATGGTTCCCAGCATTGTGCCGGCAACGTATCATCACAAAGCGTGGTTGCTCGATAATGCGGGTATCCGCACCACAAATTGGCTGGTGATGTCGCTGTACGATAAACCGTCGGTGGATAATTTTATCTCGGTGTTGAAGCAACTGCCGCCGGGCATCAGCGAGATTGTGGTGCATCCGGCGGTGATGGATGACGGTTTGCGGGCGCTGGGGGGAAGTTACGTGCGCCAGCGCGTGCAGGAATTGACCATGCTCACCCATCCGAGGGTGCGGCAGGCGTTGGATGACAGCCGGGTGGAACTGGTTGATTTTTCGTTTGTCAAAGCGATGGGTATTCCCGCCGCCGATTAGGGTGTTTTCCCCAACGCTTCATCCCGCAAAACACGCCGCAGAACTTTTCCCGCCAAAGACATCGGCAATTCATCGCGGAAAATGACCTTGCGCGGCACTTTGTAATCCGCCAACCGTTCTTTGCAGTACCGCCGAATTTCCCCCGCGTCCGCCGTTTCGCCCGCCTTCAATTGCACATACGCCGTAATTTGCTCGCCCCGAATTTTGTGCGGCAAGCCGATGACCGCCGCATGTTCAATTTTCGGGTGCTGATACAGCACCTCTTCCACCTCTCGCGGATACACATTGAATCCCGCACTGAGAATCATATCCTTTTTCCGGTCAACAATGGTGAAATAGCCGTCCGCGTCCACCGTGGCGATGTCGCCCGTGTGCAGCCAGCCGTCGGTGAGCGCGGCGGCGGTCTCTTCGGGGCGTTGCCAATAGCCCTCCATCACCTGCGGACCCTTCACCAGCAATTCTCCCGGTTCGCCGACGGGCATTTCAGTGATGCCGTCATCCGCGTCCACAATTTTGGCGTCGGTTCCCACCGTTGGCACACCGACCGTGCCGTATTTTCGCACGCCGTGGCGTGGATTGACGTGCGTCACGCTGGCGGCTTCGGTCATGCCGTATGCTTCCGCGATGCGCGCGCCCGTTTTTTCCTCAAATTGTTTGATGACTGCCACGGGCATCGGTGCGCCCCCGCTGAAACAAACTTTGATGGAAGTCATATCCACATTTTTTGAGCCGGGGAAATTCAGCACGGCGCTGTAAAGCGCGGGTACGCCCAGAAAGAAGGTCGGTTTTTCGGTTTTGATGGCAGTGACTAGCTCTTTGATGTCCAGGCGAGGGAGCAGTACCAGCGTGGCGGCAATGTGTATGCCGAGGTTCATAACTGCCATCCCGTACACGTGAAAAATCGGCAGGATGACCACCGCGCGGTCGGTGGCGGGTTGGTGTCCCTGCAACAGGAAATGGCGAATTTGGGTGACGCTGGCGACCAGATTGCGGTGGGAGAGCATCGCGCCTTTGGGCAAGCCGGTGGTGCCGCCGGTGTATTGCAGGCACGCCAAATCGGTGGGAGCGGCGGGTTCGGGGTTCTGCCGGGGGGGATACTTCAGCAGGTTTTTGAAGGCGAAGACGCGCTGACCGTCGTATGGCACATCCACCCATTTGCCCTGCCGGCGGAGCATCAATGGCACAACCAGCTTTTTCAGCGGCGGCAGAAAATCGTGCACGCCGGTGATGATGAGGCGGGAGACGTTCAGTGTTTGGCACACGGATTGCGCCTTCTCGAAAAATAAATCCAGGGTGATGATCGCGCTGATGCTCGCATCGCCCCACTGATGCGCCAATTCCCGCTCAACATACAGCGGATTGGTCAGCACGGTGACCCCGCCGAGCCACAGGGTGGCATAATAGGCGATGACAATTTGCGGCGAGTTGGGGAGCATGATGCCCACCCGGTCGCCCTTTTTGATGCCCAATGCTTGCAGTGCGCCCGCGAATTGCCGCACGCGGGTGAGCAGCTCGCGGTAGCTGAGCCGTGCGCCCATGAAAACCGTCGCCGTGTGGTGCGGGTAATTCTGTGCCGCCTGCTGTAAAAATTCGGGGATGGTCATCTCCGGCACATCAAGCGTGTGCGGCACGCCGTCATCGTAAAAACTCAACCAGGGTTTTGAGGTCATAGATTACTCCGATTTATATCTCATGTTACGCAGTAGCGGGTTGTTGAGCGAGTTGTGTGCGGAGGATTTGCAGT
>CAZMXX010000117.1:0-9848 GCA_964570315.1 uncultured Anaerolineaceae bacterium
CGGCGTCGTATGCGTGATCTGTTCCTGCCTGTGCGGTGCCGTCTGCTGCTTCCGTCGCGTATTTTGCTTCCTCGCTTTTCTGCATGCGCGGTTGCACTTGCGCAACTGCCTGCGTGATGTCCTCGGCGTTGTCGCTTTCCAACGTGTTGCGGGTGGCTAAAATTTGATTTTCCACTTCCGCCTTGATGGCATCATCAATTTTGTCGCTGTGTTCCGCCAGCGTCTTTTCCGCCGCATGGATGAGATTTTCCGCCTGATTTCGTGCCTCAATGAGTGCCTTGCGCTGTTCATCCTGTTCGCGGTTTTGTTTGGCTTCGCGCACCATGCGGTCAATTTCGTCATCCGAAAGCCCGCTGTCCGGCACAATTTGCATACTCTGGTCGCGTCCGGTGGCTTTGTCGGTGGCGGTGACGTGCAGGATGCCGTTGGCGTCCACGTCGAAGGTCACTTCGATTTGCGGCACACCGCGCGGCGCGGGGGGAATCCCGTCGAGGATGAATTTCCCCAAACTTTTATTGTCAGCGACCATCGGGCGTTCACCCTGCACCACATGGATTTCCACCTGCGTTTGGTTATCCCCGGCGGTGGAAAAGAGCTGGCTCTTTTTGGTGGGAACGGTGGTGTTGCGCGGGATGAGTGGCGTCGCCACCCCGCCCAGCGTTTCAATGCTCAACGACAGGGGGATGACATCGAGCAGGAGAATGTCTTTCACTTCCCCGGCGAGCACCCCGCCCTGAATTGCCGCGCCAATGGCGACGACCTCATCGGGGTTGACCCCTTTGTGCGGTTCTTTGCCGAATAATTTCGAGACGGCTTGCTGGACGGCGGGCATGCGAGTTTGTCCACCCACCAAAATCACGTCGGTGATGTCGGATGTGCCGATTTTCGCGTCGCGGAGGGCGGCTTTCACGGGTTTGAGCGAGCCGGAAATCAGTTGTTCCGTCAGTTGCTCAAATTTCGAGCGGCTCAGGGTCATATCCAGATGTTTCGGTCCGCCGGCATCGGCGGTGATGTAGGGCAGATTGATTTCAGTCTGCATGGTGGTGGAAAGCTCGATTTTCGCTTTTTCCGCCGCTTCTTTCAGGCGTTGCAGGGCTTGCATGTCGTTGCCCAAATCAATGCCCTGGTCTTTTTTATATTCGCTGATGATGTATTGGATGAGTGCTTGGTCGAAGTCATCCCCGCCCAAATGGGTGTCGCCATTGGTGGAGTGGACTTCAAACACGCCGTCACTCACTTCGATGATGGAAATATCGAAAGTACCCCCGCCGAGGTCATACACGGCGATGGTTTCATCTTCCTTTTTATCCAGCCCGTATGCCAGCGAGGAGGCGGTCGGTTCGTTGATGATGCGCAACACTTCCAGTCCGGCGATTTTCCCCGCGTCTTTGGTGGCTTGGCGTTGGGTGTCGTTGAAATATGCGGGCACGGTGATGACCGCTTGGGTGACAGGTTCGCCGAGGTAGGCTTCCGCGTCCGTTTTCAGCTTTTGCAGAATCATGGCGCTGATTTCCGGGGGACTGTATTCCTGCTCACCCATGACCACGCGGACATCGCCGTTGGGCGCTTCGCGCACGTCATAGGGGATGTATTTCATGCTGCGCTGAACTTCCGGGTCGTTGAATTTGCGCCCCATGAAGCGTTTGATGGAAAAGATGGTGTTTTTGGCGTTGACGACCGATTGTCGTTTTGCCACTTGCCCCACCAGCCGTTCGCCGGTTTTGGGGTTGACCGCCACCACCGAGGGGGTGATGCGGCTGCCTTCCGCGTTGGGGATGACCACGGGGTCGCCGCCTTCAATAACAGCAACCACCGAGTTGGTGGTTCCCAAATCAATGCCGATAATTTTGCCCATAAAAGTCTCCTGATTTTTTGTTGTCGGTTTTCAGCGGTCAGGTGTCAATCGGTGCCGAAAACCGAACACTGAAAGCTACTGTGCCACGCGCACCAAACTGGGGCGCAGCACGCGGTCTTTCAGTTTGTACCCTTTGCGCAACTCGGCGATGATGGCATTCGATTCGTGGTCGGGGCTATCTTCGTGGGTCACGGCTTCATGTAAATTGGGGTCAAATTCACCCTCGGTGCTGATGATTTTAACCTGATTGCTCTCTAAAATTTTCAGCAGTTTGCGCTGAACCAGCTTGAACCCTTCCACCCAATTTTGTTCCTGCTCGGTCAGGGTATCCGGAATATTTTGGAATGCCAAATCAAGGTCATCCAAAACGGGGAGAAGCTGGGTGATGATTTGCCCGGTCAGGTCGTCCAACCGGCGCGCGGATTGTTCCGTCTGTCGTTTTTTGAAGTTCACCAGTTCGGCTTGCGCCCGCTGCCAGCCATCCAGATTTTTGGCGGCTTCTGCGCGGGCGGCTTCCAATTCCGCTTGCAAGGTTTCCGGCGACGGCGTTTCCGCCTCCGCGGTGGATTCTTCTTCCTGAGTTTCAGCCTCGGCGGCGATGTCTTCCGGGGCGGTTTCCTGTTCTTTTATATTTTCGGTGCTCATCTTGTTTTCCTCAAACTATATTATTGGACCATATAAATCTGAAATAAGGTTGCTCATTAAGTGAGACATATACTGCACAATTGATACGGCGCGTCCATACGGCATGCGGATGGGACCCACCACGCCCAACGCGCCCGATGCGCCTTCGGCGGAGCCATAACGCGACAGGATGAGGCTCACCTGCGAAAGGTCATCCCATTTGCCCTCCCCGCCGATGATGATTTGCACGCCTTTGGAGGGCAAATTCTGCCCGATGAGCTGTTCGAGCAGTTGCCGTTCCTCCACCACGCGGATGATTTGTTCCAGCGCGTCATTTTGGACGGCATGTTCTTCCAGTAAATGCAGTAATCCGGCGTGATACAACTCGCTGGTTTTGCGGTTGTCCACCCGATGCATCGTGTCAATCACCACGGTTGCCACCTGCGCCGCCAGTTCGGTCAGCGTGGCGGCAGTGGCGGCAATTGCCTGCTCACTGCAGGCAGACCACAGGTCGGTGAGTTGGCGCGAAATGGAGCGGAGCTCGTCTTGGGTGTGCGGGTGTTCAAGCTGGATGATTTGCTGTTTGATGGAACCTTCCTGCAACACCAGAATCAGCAGTGCCACGTGGTCATGAATGGAGATGAGTTCGACGTGTTTCAAGCGGCACTGGTTCACTTTGGGCGATGTGACCACCGAGGCGCTTTGGGTGGCATGCGCCAGCACCGCCGCGCTGAGGCGCATCCACTGGTCAAGTTCCAGCCGGGCTTGATGAAATTGGTGCTGAATCATCAACTGCTCGGTGGGCGAAAGTTGCGCGTCGCCCATCAGCTTTTCCACAAAATAGCGGTAGCCCGCTTCGGTGGGGATGCGTCCGGCGGAGGTGTGCGGTTGGGTCAGGTAGCCCAACTCTTCCAGCACCGCCATTTCGTTGCGCACCGTGGCGGAGCTGACACCCAATTTGTGTTTGTTCACCAACGCTTTTGAACCGATGGGGGTGCCGGTTTTGATATATTCGCTGATGATGATTTTTAAGATATTTTGTTGGCGCGGCGAAAGTTCAGCCATAATCGCCTACCTTTTTTCAATAACGTGCAAAAATTTAGCACTCAACAACCACGAGTGCTAAAAACTTCCAGAAATGATACCACGAACCCCCCAACATGTCAAACGTTCTGCGGACGGCACGGCTGTTGCACGTGTGCCCTGAACGGGGTAAAGTAAATTTTAAACCTCAGCTCGGGATGCGATTTATCAGTCCAACAGATGGGCATTATAATCTGCTTATCCCGAATTCAGGCGGTTTGGGTCTTATCGGGTGTTCAATGCTTGCACCAAAGCGATGCCTTCAGGTTGGGATTGACGTTCAAATGCACCGGCGGCATCCCGTATGAGCCGGTGCGCCGCTTCTGCCTCCCCGCGTTGGAGCAAAATTCGCGCCAGATAGGTTTGCGCAAAGGGTAGATTGGCGCGATCGTCAATCTCCGCGAAAAGTTCCATGCCGTGCCGGTAAAATTGTTGCGCTTCGGCGGTGTTTTTTTGCGCTTCTGCGAGCCGCCCTTGCGCCAGTGCCAGCAATGCATTCAATCGCCGGTCATGCAGCGTTTTATTCAGTGACACCCCTTCCGTCAAGTGCCGGTGCGCCGCTTCAAAGTCTCCCAAAGCGATGGATACCCAGCCCAGTTCGGTCAGGCAGGCGATGATGTCTTCTTGTTTGCTGATGGTACGGGCAGCCGTCAACGCATTGTTCAGGAGCGTGCGCGCTTCTTCCGCATACCCTTGCCGACGCGCGATTTTTCCCAACGCCAATTTGTAGACGGGGAGCGCCTCCGCTTCCGAATCTGCCGCCGCCGCCAGCTCGAACGCTTTTTCATGCGCCGCGGTGGCTTGCGCGAAATCTCCCGCCGCCATAGCGATGTCGCCCCGAACGCGATAAACCGACCACTGATAATGGTTCGCATATGAGACAACCGCCGTGGAGGCTTCATCGGTGTATGCCAGCGCGGTTGAAAAATCCCCCGCACGGGCGGCGAGGACACTTTTCATTTCCAGACACGCCGAGGTGAGCGCCTCATTCCCCAGGGCGTAAACATCCGCCATAATCGCCTGCAATTGTTTTTCAGCCTGAGGGTAGGCGTGCAGTGAAATATCTGCCTGAATGATGCGGCTGGATAAAACCAGTGTCAGCCAACGTTCTTCATGACTGCCATCGCTATTTTGTTGCAAGGTGTTGATGAGTTGTCTGAAGACGATTTTCCATTCCTGATAACGGTGGGAATATTCAAAATGGAAAATGAGCGCTTCAATCAATGAGACCATACGGCGTTCGGGGAAATGATGTTCACGGGCGAGATGGAGCGCGGCGGCGACGATATTGTCGAAATGGGTTTCGACCGTGTGTTTTATTTCCAGAAAATAGCGTTCCATGTTTTCGTGTTCGCGCCCACCGGCTGACTTGATGAGTTCTGTATACCAATCGGCATGACGCGCACACGTTTCTTTTTCTTCTGCCGGATGTTCCGCCAGCTTTTCGATTAAAAATTGGCGAATGAGGGGGTGGAGTTCAAAAAATCCATGTTCGTTGCGCTGCAAAAAAGAACGGTCAACCAGCGAGACCAGTTGGTGCGGGGTGGCATTGGTGATTTTCATCGCCGCGTTCAGGTCGAATGAGCCGTGGAAAACGGCTAAACGGCGGGCAACGTGGATGATGGGTTCACTTTCCGCCAGCAGTGCCCACGAATATTCGATGGTGGCGCGCAGGCTGGCGTGTCGGGGCGGGCGGTTTCCGGCGGGCAGACTTTCAAAATCAAGGCGATTTTCAATTTCCGAAACGATGCGACTGCACAGGAAATAGCGCGTTTCGGCGGCGGCGAGTTCGATTGCCAGCGGCATCCCGTCAACAAGTTGACACAACCGAACGATGGCGGCCATTTCGTCCGCGCCGGGTTCAAATTTGTGCCGGACGCGATTGGCGTGCTGCAAAAAAAGCCGGATGGCGCTGAATTCCTCGGCGTTTTGGGTGGAATCGACGGGGTATGACAGCCCGCGCAGGTCAAGGGTGTATTCTTCCTGCAAATTCAGCCGCCCGCGAGAGGTGAGCAGGATTTTTACTTTTGGCGCAACGTCCAATAATTGCGACAGCCATTTGACGCTGACGGGAGAGATGAGATGCTCGAAATTGTCCAGTATCAGCAGGAGTTCTTTGTCGCGGAGAAAGTCAAAAAGCTGCGTTTCCGAAAATTCCGCGTGGTGAGACATACTGCTCACCACATTTGCCACATAGTAGGGCAACAGTGTGCTTGCCTCTAAATTCACCAGCGAAACGAAAAATACGCCATCAAAAAATTGCCCCGGATGTTCTTCCAAAAGATGCCGTGCCGCTTCAATGGAGAGGCTGGTTTTGCCGATGCCTCCCGGTCCCAAAATGGAAATCAAACGGCAATTGGGGCAAAGAAGCAGCCGCCGGATGGTTGCCAGTTCGTTGGTGCGTCCTACAAAGGGGGCGGTCAGTGCGGGTAAGTTTTGAGGCGGCGGAAACGGGGTGGCTTTGATGCGCAAATAAAGATCGGTGGTTGCCTGTTCCGGTTCAACGTCCATCTCTTCGGCGAGCCACTGCCGGAAGGTCTGATAATCTTGCAGGGCGCGGGTGCGTTGTCCGCATCGCAAGCGCGTCGTCATCAATTGCCGGTGGGCAATTTCATCGAAAGGGTCAATGGCGTGCAAACGGTTCAATTGCGCGAGGGCAGTCAGATAGTCGCCTTCGCGTAATTGGTGGCGAATTAAATGACGCAATCCCGTTGCCGCCAACTGGCGCAGCCGCTCTTGGACGGGCAACGCCCATTCCTCAAAGCCGTAGCCGTCGCGCACGTGAAACCCCGCCAAAAAATCTCCGCGATAGAGGGCGATGCCGTTTTTCAGCGTCTCAAGGTCACCATCCGTATTGTATTGCGCCAGCAGATTTTCAAACGCAACACAATCGAACCAAGAGTCAGTTTGATGATTGAACGCCACATCGTGACGGGTGACAATCAGGTAATCGCCCAGCGTTTGTTTCAATGCCGAAAGGATGGTGCGCAAATTGCCGCGCGCGTTTTTTTGTGTGCGTCCTTCCCAAAACAGCGTCGCCAGCGTGTCGCGGGGGATGGGGTGATTGTGGTAGGCTAAATATATCAACGCCGCTTCCGCCGCGCGCGAGGGAAACCGGTCAATCGGTTTGCCGTCCAATTCGATTTTTACATTTCCAAAAGTGAAAAGCTTAAAATGTGCGTGCAGTAGATTCTTCCCGTGTTTTTGAACGATTTCTAAACGATACATATGTATCATACAAGATACAATGCCGTAAGCAAATTGATATGGGTCACTATCCATCTTTTTTGGGAAAAGGGGGAGATATTTTATGTTTAAAAACTATGTGAAAATCAGAGTTGTATTTTTGTTTTTTGCGGCGATGGTCTTGCCGGCAGTTGTTATCCTGTCGATGATGACCCTCGCTGTGGCGGCGGAAACCAACGGGACGACTTATTATGTTGATGTCGCGTCCGGCAACGACAGCAATGCCTGCACCGCACCCGGCACGAGCGCGTGCGCCACCATCGGTGCGGCAGTTTCCAAAGCGGCACTGGCAGGTGCGGGCAGCAGCGTCGTGGTGGCGGCGGGGGTTTACACTGAAAACCTGCAAACCTCCATCAGCGATTTCACCCTCACCGGCGCGGGGGCGGATGTCACCATCATTGACGGTGGCGGCACGGGGCGCGTCATCTGGAACACTCAGCCCGCCACCATCTCCGACATCACCGTCCGCAACGGTTTCGCCGATAGCAGCGACTTTTCGGGCTATGGGGGCGGCATTTTCACCACGAATGCGCTCACGCTGACCAACGTGACGGTGATGAGCAATACGGCTTCGTCGGGGGGCGGCATCACCGTGCGAAATGCGGGGGTGGTGCTCACCCTGCAAAACAGCCGTGTGCTCAGCAATACGGCTGTCGGCAGTGGCGGCGGGGTGTATGTCGCCTCATCCGCCACGGCGCGCATCAGCGACACACTCATTGCGGGGAATCGCACCACATATTCCGGCGGCGGCGTTTCCATTTTTGGCGCGACGGTCTCGCTGGCAAATGTGACCCTGCGCAACAATGTTTCCGAGACGCAATCCGGTGGCGGATTCTATCTGCTTTCCGGCACGATGACGATGGTTGATTCTGCCGTTCATCACAACCAAGCCGCCGGCGGCGCCGGTGTTTATCTGGCTGGCGGTTCGGCTGCGCTGACCAATGTGACCATCAGCGAAAATACGGGTGCTGCCGGCGGTGGGGGCGTTCAAACCCAAAGCAACACGACGGCAGTTTTGACCATTGAACACAGCACCGTCGTCAATAACCATGATTTGGCAACGCTCGGTACGCCCACCAATGGGATTGTGGTGGGCAACGGTACAACCATAACGGTGAAAAGCACCATTATCGCCAACAATGATAGCAAAAATTGCAACAGTGTTTCCCCGCCAACTTCAGCGGGCTATAACTTGGTTGACAATTACGATTGCCAGTTTTACGGCACGGGCGACCAGCAGAACGTTGACTCGATGCTCGCTCCGTTGGGCGATTACGGCGGCGCAACATGGACGCACCCCGTACAGATTGGCAGTCCCGCCATTGATGCGGCGGACGAGGCATCTTGCCCCCTCACCGACCAGCGCGGCATCCCCCGCCCCTTCGATGGGGATGGCAACGGCACGGCAGTCTGTGACATCGGCGCATATGAGGCGCAAAGCCAGTTGACCATCACCGATGTATCGCTGGCGGAGGGGAATAGCGGCACGGTCGGCGCGGTTTTCACCGTGACACTGGTGCCGACCACCACCCAAAATGTCTCGGTGGATTATGCCACCGCCGACGGCACTGCCGTAGCGGGGAGCGATTACACTGCCACCGGCGGCTCGCTGCTTTTCACCGGCGGTTCGGTGATTTTCAACGCCGGTGAAAGCCAAAAAACCATCACCGTCCCGATCATCGGCGACTTGGTTGATGAAGCTGACGAAACTTTCACCGTCACGTTGAGCAATCCCACCAATGCCGAACTGATTGACGCGGTGGGGCTGGGCACAATTGTGGATGATGACGGACTTTCCACCATCACCATCGCCGATGTCACCGTGCAGGAAGGGAACAGCGGCACGGTCATCGCCGCCTTCGACGTGACCCTTTCGCCCGCCGCCGCGAGCAGTGTCAGCGTGGATTACGCCACTGCCGATAGCACAGCCACGGCGGGGAGCGATTATACCGCCACCGGCAGCACCCTCACTTTCAGCGCGGGTGAGACCACCAAAACCATCAGCGTCACCGTCACCGGCGACGTGGTGGACGAAGGCTCCGCCGAGACCTTCACCGTGGATTTGAGCAATCCGTCCGGCGCAGCATTGGCGGACGCCCGCGCGGTGGGAACCATCACCGATGACGATTCCGCCACATTCAGCCTGATTGGCGTATCCAACGGCGGGCAATTCCCCGAAGGGAACAGCGGCACCACCCCCGCCGTCTTCACCGTCACCCTCTCCACCCCGGCGCAATTTGTCGCCACGGTGGATTACGAGGCGAGCGGCGGCGCAGGGTCAGGGTATGCCACGGTGGGCAGCGATTTCATCACCGCCACGGGCACGCTCACTTTTGCCGCCGGGGAAACGCTGCACACCATCACCGTGCTCATCATCGGCGACCAATATTTGGAAGCGGATGAATATTTTTCAGTGAATCTGAGCAACGGTTCCGTGCCTGTTTTCGGCACTTCTGCCGTTGGCACCATCGTCAACGATGACCTTTATTCGTCTTTCATCTATCTGCCGCTGATTGTGCGGTAATGCAACTATACGGGGGTGTCATTGCGAAGCCCGTAGGGCTGAAGCAATCCCCACTATTCAAACACGGAGATTGCACCCTTCGGGCATTTTCAACTTCGCTGCGCTCGCAATGACATTTGTTTCACCAATGACTGTATAGATACTGTCAAAAAAAGGAAATGGACATATGTTTGTAAAAATTTTGTACCCTCGGTTGGGGTTGGCTTTCATCGGTTCGATTATCTTGCTGGCAATTGCCGCTTTGCCGTTGACCACCCTCACCGTGCGGGCGGAAACAACCGCGACGACGTATTTTGTGGATGCCGCCCTCGGGAATGATGGCAATGCTTGCACCTCGTCCGGCGCCGGCGCGTGCGCCACCATCGGCGCGGCAATCGGCAAGGCGAGCGCAGGCGATGTCATCAAAGTTACCGGCGGCGTTTACACCGAAAATGTGGCTGTTACCAAAACGTTGACCATCCTCGGCGAGGGTGCGCTGAACACCATCATCGACGGCGGCGGCGCGGGGCGCGTCTT
>CAZMXX010000118.1:0-9827 GCA_964570315.1 uncultured Anaerolineaceae bacterium
GCCGATGCCCACGTGAAGCTGACGGAATCGTTCAGCGCTGCGATGCCGATATGGGTGACGTCCGGCTGGTCGGTGGCCTGCCAGGTGTAGGTGAGCGGCTGGGTGGTGTTGGCGGGCGCGACAGTGGCGGTGAAGGTGGCGCTGCGATTCACCGTGCCGCCCGTTGCGCCGCTGATGCTCACGGCGGTGGGGGCGACGGTATTCAGCGCGATGGTGGTTGTGTGGCTGTCCACCACTTGCCCGGCGGCGTTGCGCACCGTGACGGTGATGGTTTTCGTGCCGATGGTCGTCCAGTTGAAAATCGTCTGGTCGAACAGACTGCTCATATTGGCGTGGTTCACCGTGGATTGCCCCGTTGCCTGCCAAGTGTAGGTCAACGGGAAAGTGGTATCGGACGGGCTGACCTGCGCGGTGAAAGTGTAGTCGGTGTTGATGACCCCCGCTGTCACGCCGATGATGGCGACACTTTGCGGCGGATTGGTGATGACCGGCGGGGTGATGACCGTCGTTTGGTCAACCGCCGTGTCGAACACGCCCGCATCATTCGCGGAGGTGGCGGTGATGATGGCGGTATCGGTGATGCCGCCTGCTGTGCCCGCCGGAATGGTTATCAGCGCCAGAATGTCCGCGCCGGCGCCGGCAGAGAGGGTCGTTTGCGTCGGAATCAGGGTGATTGCCCAACCCAGCCCGGAGACCGCGCTCAGGTCGAAGGTGTCGGCGGTGTTGCCGGTGTTGGTGATGATATGCTCGAAGCTGACGGTGCTGTTCGCCACGCCGGTGGCATTTCCATTCGGTTGGATGACCACCCCGCGCACCAGCGGCACGTTCACCGTATCTGCCACGCCGGCGGTCGCGCCCGTCGGGCTGATTTGTGAAGTGGCGGTGATGGCGGAAACGCTGCTCATGCCGCCACTCCCCGCCGGGACGGTGATGCTGACCACCACCGTGCGCGTCTGCGCGGGCGAGAGGGTCACTGCGGGCGGGGGGGTGACTGTCCAGCCCGCCGAGTTGCTCGCCGCGAAGCTGAAGGTGTCGTTGCCGTTGCCGGTGTTGGTGAGGGTGTGGGTGAAGGTGATGACCGAATCGGCGGCGGCGGACGTGCTGCGGTCGGGCGCGAACTGCACGCCGAAGGTTTGCCGCACGGTGGTCACATCGGTGGCGGTGTCGAACACGTTTTGCCCCAATTGCTGCTGTGCCACGCCGGAGGTGGCGGTGATGACGCTGGTATCGCTTTCCCCGCCGAGCGTCCCCACCGTGACTGTGACCGTCACCGGCGCGGATTGCCCGGCTGCCAGCGTGACCGTCAGCGGAACCTGCGCGAAGTTTGCCCAGCCGCGACTGCTGGCGACGGCGAGGGAGATGGTGTCGGTGTCTTCGCCGGTGTTGGTGATGAGATGGGTGTAAACGATACTGCCGCCGCCGTTGACAGTGGCGGTGTAATCGGGGGCGATGGTCACACCGGGGACGTGCTGGCGTTCATCCGCGCCCAAATCATACCCGATTTGCGGGCGAATATCGCGCTCAAAATCGTCGCTGATGCCGGTGAGCGGGGGCAGTCCCGCGTCTTCGGCGGGCGAGCCTTTTGTCAGGTGGAAATCGCCCCCGGCGGGATTGACGAGTTGCGGGTCGGCGGTGATGGGGTTGCTGCCCGTGACGCCTGCGCTGTTGCCGAAGAAGAGGTTGGTGTCGATGGTGGTGGTGACGCCCGTGGCGGCGTAAATCGCCCCGCCGCTGATTGCCGCCGTGTTGGTGATGAAAATATTGCTCTGCACGGTGAGCGTGCCGCTACCCTGATAGATGCCGCCGCCGTTCCCTCCCCCTGTTTCCGTTACTGTGTTGTTGCCATAGAAGGTATTGTATTCCGCCAGAGTATCGCCGTTCATGGCGTAAATCGCACTGTTGAAATTGTTGGCGAAAATACTGTTGGCGACGGTGAGCGCGCCGGTGCTGTAAATTGCGCCGCCGTTGTCCGCGCCGTTGGCGTCAAATTCCGATGCCAGTACGGTCAGTTTTGCGCCGTTGTTGATGACCGCGCCGCCCGCGTTTGGCGTGTAGCCGGTGGTATCGCCGCCGGTGATGCGCAATCCATCCAAAGTGATGGCGGCTGTACCGGTGATGAACACGCCGCGCCCCGTGGCGGGCTGGAGGGTGGTCATATGGGTTTGGGGCAGGGAAGTGCTCCAGTCGGCGGTGGAGAAGCCGCCGCGAATGGTGAGCGATTTGTCCAGATACAAAATTTGGCTGACGGTTTGCGCGCCGATGGTGGCGGTGATGGTTTGGGTGTATGTCCCCGCCGCCACGTTGATGGTATCGCCGGGGGCGGCTTGCGCCAGCGCGTGGGCGAAGGTACGGCACGGCGCAACCGTCGGGTTGGTGCAGTTGTTCCATTTCACCGTTTCATCGGGGCTGTTGTCGCCGTCGTTGCCGTCCAGACTGACGTACCGCGTGCCGGTGGTATAGCTGATGGCGGTGGTATCCGCGCCGGCGGTTTCCGCGCCGGGGTGCTGCTGCGGGCGGATGATGACATAGCCGGTATCGTCAATCCCCCCGGCGACCCAATCGGGCAGGGTGACGGTCACGGTGAGCATGCCTGTGCCGCTGATGGGCACGGTGAGCGTCGGCGGGCTGATGACAGCCATGTCGGCATATTGCGGGTCGAGGAAGATGTTGAGCGTGTCGGTGATGTTGCCCGCGTTGGTGATGATGTGGGTGTAGGTCAGCGTGTCGCCGGGCGCGCCCGCGCCGTTGTTGTTGCTGATGCGGTAATCGACAATTTCATTGGTGATGGTGCGGTCGGTGAGTTGATAGCTCACCGTTCCATCGGCGGATGCGCTGAACGTACCATCCAACACGGAAAGCTGCGACGTGATTTTCACCACCGTGTCATCCGTCACTCCGGCGATGGTTCCCGCCGGAACACTGACCGACACCACCACATTAGTGATGGCGTTTTTCGCCAGCGTCACCACCGGCGATGAGGTGAGGGTTGACCAGCCCTGTGTGCTGCTTTGAATGGTGATGCTGAACACATCCGTCACCGAGCCGGTATTTTGCAGGGTGTGGGTGAAGACCGCCGTGGTGGCGGGGTCGGCGTATTTGGTGTGGATGCCGTCCACGGCGTCGCCCGGCACGGTGGAGCCTTCCAAATCGTGGTTGAACAGCCCGTCGCGGAGGAGGATGACTTCGTACATCCCCCGGTCATACCCGGCATTGTGCGGGCGACCCTCGCCGCAGCAGTCATCGCTGAGGGTGCTGGCGGGGTCGGCGGTGTCAATCACCGGGGAGGTGACGGCGGGAACCCACGAAGTGACGAAGAGCGGGTCTTGGTCGAAGCGGCAGTTGGGGCAGGATGCCACGCCGTCGTTGGGTGTATTTTGGAAGAAATCGGTGTAGCTCACCGTGGACGAGCTGCTTTTGATGCCGCCGCCATCGGTGACGGCGGTGTTGCTGTAAACAATGGAATTGTCCAGCGTGAGCGTGCCCGTATCGTACACGCCGCCGCCGTTCCCCCAACTGGTGTTTTCGCGGATGGTGCTGAAGTTGAGGGTCGCCGTGCCGCCCGCATTCGCCATCCCGCCGCCGTCACCGGACGCGAAATTCTGTCCGAGATAGACGTTGGTCAGCGAAATGATGCCCGTTGCGGCGTTGAACACGCCGCCACCCGCGCCGAGCGGGGCGCGGTTTTTGGAAACCAGTCCGTTGTGGATGGTGACTGCGCCGGTGTTGTAAATGCCGCCGCCGTCGCCGCCGGTTGCCGTGTTGGATGACGGCGCTTCCACGCCGGTCATCTCCAGTGTGCCGGTATTGTAAATCCCGCCGCCGTCCGTCGCCGCAGTATTGTTGTAAATGAAAAACCCTTCATTACTGCCGTCATCATTCAGATAGAGTGTGCCGGTATTGTAAATTGCGCCGCCGTCGATGGTGGCAGTGCTGCTCATCACCACTATCGGGTCGTTGAGGGTGAGCGTGCCCTGATTGAAGACTGCGCCGCCGTTGTCCGCCGTGCCATCGGTGAAGGTGAAGGTTTCAAATGATGCGGTCACGCCGTTGTCGACCACGACCACGCGCCCCTGATTCACCGTGCTGGAACCGCGCAGAATGGCGATGGTGGCGACATCCCGCGTCGAGAAGGTTTCATCCCAGCCGCCGGTGAAGGTGAGGTCTTTGTTCACCAGCACCACCTGCGATTCCCCCGCGCGGATTTGACATTCGCCCGCAATTTGGATGGTGTCGCCCGCGTTGGCGGCATTCACCGCGTCCTGCGGATGTCCGTAAATTTGCTCGGAAGAGACCACTTTCGCCAGACAGACCGCGTATTCATCCGCGCCGAGGTCGAATCCCAAATTGCTGGGGCGAATTTGGTCCTCAAAATCGTCGCCCACCGGGGAGGCGGGGTCACCCGCGTCAATCACCGGGGAAAGTTTGGTCAGCTTCAGGAAGTTGGCGTCGGTGTCATTTTGGCTGGCGAAAAGGGGGTCGGTGTCGGTCACATCGTTCGCCCCCGCGCTGATGCCGCCGTAATTCGCGCCGGTGTTCAGCCACGTATTGTTGTAATCCACGCCGGGTGTGCCGCCCGCCACAAAGACCGCGCTGCCATCCGCCGCGCTGTTTTTGGCGAAAATATTGTTGCGGATAACCGGACTGCCGCCGGAAATATACGCGCCCGCGCCGTTGCCGGTGGCGGTGTTGCTGAAAACGGTGTTGTGCCAAAAGGCGAGATTCCCGCTCGCGTTGACCAGCCCTGCGCCGTTGATGGCGGTATTTTGGTACAGCACATTATTTTGCACCGTGCCGTTAGTGTTCACATTGTAGATTGCGCCGTCCGCACTGTTGATGATGCGGAAGCGGTCGAGCGTGGGTGTGCCGCCGCTGATGCTCAATGTGACGCCGCGCCCGTTGCCGCCCGCGTCCAGCACGGTGACGGTGTCGCGGGCGGAGAAGTCGGTTTTCCAGCCGCCGCGCACGGTGATATTTTTGTCGATGAACAGGTTTTGGGTGCTGCCGCCGTTGGTGTTGACGCCGGTACACGTGCCCGCCACGTCCACCGTATCCCCGGTGGAAGCCAGACTGACGGCGTATTGCGGACTGCCGTAAATTGGCGGGGCTTCGTTGATGCGGGCGTAACAGCCGCCAATTTCATCCGCGCCGATGTCCATGCCCTGATTCGAGGGGCGGACGTCGCCGTCCATGTCCACTTCCAGCAGCCCGAACAGCGCCGGGTCGCCCATATCAATGCCGAAGCTGGCGCTGTCCAGATGAAAATCGAACCCTGCTGCATTCACAAACGTGGGGCGCGTGTGCAGGTCGCTGGCGGCGGAGAGCGTGCCGTCGCCGCCGCTGTTGTCCACCACAATATTGAAACCGAGCGCGCCGCTGCCGCCGCCATTGTGCATGCCCGTGCCGGTGCCGTCCATCACAATATTATTGCGAATGTCCGGCGTGCCCCCGGCGCGATACACCCCCGCGCCATTGCCGCCGGTGGCGGTGTTGTTCACCAGCGTGTTGTGCCAGATGGTCGGCGTGCCGTTGGCGAGATAGATTGCGCCGCCGTCGGTGGCGGTGTTGCCGTACAGGAAGTTGTTTTGCAGGACAGGGGCGCCGCCGTCGGTGTAAAAGCCCGCACCGATGGTGGCGGTGTTGCTGAAAATGCGATTGCCATTTTCAACGATGAGATTGCCGCCGATATTCACAATCGCCGCGCCGGTGGCGCCGGTGTTGCTGAAGATGCTGCTCTGCCGCACGGTGGGACCGGCGGTGCTGATGTTGTAGATAGCGCCATCCGCGCCGCGCCGGATGTTGAAGCGTTCGATGGTGGCGGCAATGCCGTCGGGGATGTAGAAAACGTGCCCGCGGAAACCGGCGTCCACGGTGGTCACAGCGTCCTGCTGGCTGAAATCGGTGCGCCAGCCGCCCTGAATGATGCGCGATTTATCCACGAAGACGGTGGCGTTCACATCTCCCGCGCCGAAATTCCGCGTTTGGATGCCGCGACACGTCCCCGCCACTTTGATGACATCGTTCACGCCGGTGCTGGCATCCAGCGCGGATTGAATGCTGCCGTACACTGTGCCGGTATCGTTGTTGATGATGGCGAAACATTCGCTGAACTCATCCGCGCCGATGTCGAACCCCTGGTCGCTGGGGCGGGTTTGCGCGTCGAAGTCGGAGGTGAGCCACGTGGCGGGGTCGCCGGCGTCAATCACCGGCGAGGTGTCCAGCAGGTGGAAATCACCCGTCGCTGCGTTCACGAAAAGCGGGTCGGTGGCGACACTGCCCGTCGCCGCCGAGATGTTGCCGTAATCGCCGCCGGTATTGTTGAATACATCGTTATAGCGGCGCACCGTACCCTGATTCAGGTCGAAGATGCCGCCGCCGGAAGCGGCGCTGTTGTTCATCAGAATGGTATTGATGACCTGCGGGTTGCCCGCGCGGTTGTACCATCCGCCGCCGCTGCCGCCCGCGTCATTCCCGTAGATGGTCACGTTCCACACGGCGGGACTGCCGGTGTAATTGAAGAATCCGCCGCCGCTGCCGCCCGCCGTGTTGCTGAAGACAATCATATTGGTGATGGTGAACGCGCCGCTGCTGCGGTTGTAAAATGCGCCGCCATCCTGCCCGGCGGTATTTTTGTAGATGCCATCGGCGTTGAATTGCGGCGCGCCGCCGTCATTGAAGAAGCCGCCCCCGTTCACCGCCGCCTGATTTTCGTAAAAATGATTGTTGTCATGGTTGAAACCCGGATTGCCGTCGAGCAGATAGAATCCGCCGCCGTTTTGGGCGCTGTTTTGGAAGAAGAAGGTGTTGTCGAACTGCGGATTGCCCGCGCGGTTGTACCATCCGCCGCCGTTGATGGTGGCGGTGTTGCTGAAGATGCGGTTGAAACGCCCGCTGGTTTTGTCGCCGGTGAAGACGGGACTGCCGCCGTAATTGTACACCCCCGCGCCGAGGTCGGCGGCGCTGTTGGAAATATTGTTGAAGTCGAAGCGCGGTGCGCCGTCGAAAATATATATCGCACCCCCCGCGTCCAACCCCGACGGGTCGCCGCCCAAACCGGAAGCGTTCCCGTTGATGAAGGTGACCCGTTCGATGATGGGGCTGACCGTACCGCTGATGAGCAGCGTGCGCCCCAGATTTTCCGCGTCGAAGGTGACATTCGGTTGGTTTTGCTGGCTGAATTGGCTGTCCCAGCCCCCTTGCAGGGTCACGGCTTTGGTCAGATGCACCGTTTGGTACAGCGTTTGCCCGCCGAGGGTGACGGGATGCACGCCCCGACAGTAGCCGCTCAAGCGGATGATGTCGCCGCTGACGGCGATGTCCACCGCCTGTTGGACGTTGCCGTAAATTTTGCCGGTGCGCTGAATCTGCGCCAGACAGCCCGCCAGCTCATCCGCGCCGATGTCGAAACCCTGATCCACCGGGCGGATGTCCGCCTCAAAATCGGTCAGATTGTCCGTGTTCGGGTCGCCCGCGTCCACCAGCGGCGAACTGAGGTTCACATGGAAATCCAGCCCGGCGATGTCGGTCAAATCGGGTTCCACTGCCAGCGAATTTGCGCCCGTGGCGGCGTTGCTGTCGGCATAAACGGGCGCGCTGTTCCCGAAAAAGTCGTTGTAATCCATGGCGATGGCGCCACTGCTGTTGTACACCCCGCCGCCGCTGATTGTGGCGGTATTGCTGGTGACAATGGTGTTGGAGATGATGGTGTTGCCGCTGCCGTTGTACACCCCGCCGCCATAATCGGCGGTATTGCTGATGACGGTATTGTTGAACAGCCGCGCATTCCCCGCCGAAGCGGCATACAATCCGCCGCCGAAAGTGGCGCGGTTGTCGTACAGCACGTTATTTTTGATGAGCGGCTGTCCGCTTTTCACCGCAATCCCCCCGCCGTTGTTGGCGGTATTGCCGTGGAAAATGTTGCCGTTCACCGTGGGCGAAGCGCTGCCATCCACATACAGCCCGCCGCCGCTGGCACTGCTGTTCCCATTGCGGATGGTGAAACCTTCAATCAACGGACTGCCGTTCAGCACCCACAGCACCCGGTCGGCGCCGTTGCCGTCAATGATGGTCAGGGAGGGGTTCGCGCTGCGGCTGGCGAAGTCCGCGCCATCCCACCCCCCTTGCAGGGTGATGTTGCCGTTCAGCTTGAGGTTGTTTTCGGTGTAGACGCCCCGCGCCACAAAAACCGTGTTGCCGATGGAGACCGTTTCCAGCCCGCGTTTGATGGTGGCGCACGGTTGACCGGAGACGGTGCAGTTGTTGATGAAATCGTCGCCGCCGGGGCTGATATAGCGGTCGCCGGAGATGGCATTGGCGATGATGGTGTCGGTGGTGAGGGTGGTGAAGTGCGGCGCGCCGCCCTGATCTGCCTGCGATTCGGCGTGCAGATAGAAGGTGTTCTGCAAATCGGCTTCGGCGAAGGGGGGCACGGTCACTTCCGCCCGAATGGTGACGGATTGGCTCTGCGCCAGGGTGTAGGTGTAGGGTCCCGCCACCACAATTTCGGTGTAGGGGGCGGTGGGGAGCAGGGTTCCCCAACTGTCGCCGGTGAGATTGGCGGGGTCAAAGGTGAGGGTCACGGCATACGAATCGGTGTAGTTGCCGGTGTTGGTCAGCACGTGCGACAAAATGATGGTGTCGCCGGGATCAACATAATTCACATATGCCGGGGTGAAATCCGCGCCGGGGGTGATGCGCACGCTGGCGACATCGGTCACGGTGTCGAAGATGGTGGCGTTGCTCTGCGATGTGGCGGTGACGAGGATGGTTTTTGCCAGCCCCGGCGGTGCGCCTGCCGGAATCGTCACCGTGACCAGCACGGTTTGGCTGGCGCCGCTGGCGAGCGTCACCGCGCCGGTGGGCGACACCTGCACATTCCACGTGGAGGGATTGGTGAAAGTGATGTTGAAGGTATCCTGCATGGAACCCAGATTGGTCAGTTGGTGCGAGAAAATCACATCCGCGCCGCCGGCGATGCCCGTTTTGTTCCCGTCGGCGATGAAGCGCACATCGGGGTAGCTGGTGGCTTCATCCGCCCCGATGTCCGAGGTTTGCCCCTGCGGGCGCGCGTCGCCGTCGAAGTCGGTGGCGGTGGCGTAGCCGTCATCGGCGCGCCCCAACGCCCCCGAAGCGAGAGTCAGGTGGAAATCGCCGCCCGCCGCATTGGCAAATGCCGGGTCGAGGCTCACATTGCCGTTGCTGCCCGTCGGGTCGGTCATGGTGCCGGTGACCACATTTCCGTTCCCGAAAATATCGTTGGCGAAAACGGTCAAATCGACCGCGCTGTTGATGCCCGCGCCGGAGTTGTTCATCAGAATATTATTGGCGATGGTGGGCAGGGCGGTATCATTCCAAAAACCGTCGCCGCCGTTGCCGTATATGGTATTGTGGCGGAAATCGCCCGCGCCGCCCGCGTTCCGAATCCCGTTGCCGCCGTTGACGAACATCACGCTGTTTTGCACCCGCGGTGCCGCGCTCCCGCCGATAGCCAGCCCGTCGCCGGTGGCATTCGTCAGATGCAGCCCGTCAATGGTGGGGGTGATGGCGCTTCCGGCGGTGATGGAAAGTGCCTGCGTCGCGCCCGTGCCGTCCAGCACCGTGGGTCCGAAGGAGCGCGCCGTCCAATTGGTGAGGGTGTATCCTCCCTGCACGGTGATGGCTTTGCTCACCACCAGTACCGCCGTGCCGCTGCCGGTATCGGCGTTGGTGCATGTGCCCGCCAGTTTGACCGTATCGCCCGTCAGCGCGTCATTCACCGCCGTTTGCGGGTTGATGTACACCTGTCCGTCGTTGAGGCGAGCATAGCACGTGCCGCTGCCGTACATCTCATC
>CAZMXX010000119.1:0-9776 GCA_964570315.1 uncultured Anaerolineaceae bacterium
CTTTTAAGGGATGATGATACGCCGGAAGGGGCGACCATCGTGCAACAACCGGCGCCGATTTGGCTGCCCACCTCAAAATGGGAAACGGGGAAAATCGTTCGGGTGCGCTTCAACACCCTGCCGTGGTGGACGGGCGACGGCGCGCACAACCGCTTCGGGTTCGCGGTGGCGATCGCTCGCGTCGGCGGCAACCCGCAGGCAGACCCGTGGGACGAGTCGCTGCGGTTGCCGGTGAGCGGGGCGGGGGTGCTGCCGGGGAATCTGGTGCGGGTGCAGAAATTTTATCGGCTGGCGGGGATGGTGTATGCCGAGTGACGAGCGGCGAGTGACGAGCGGCGAGTGACGAGCGGCGAGTGACGAATGGCGAATGGCGAATGGCGAATGGCGAATGGCGAATGATAAGTGGCTAATCGCCAATTGCCAATCACCAGTCGCCAATCGCTAATCACCAGCGTCACGCCTCAACGTTGGGCAATCCTGCCAGCGCGGCTTCAACGGCTTCGGCGGGATAGTCGTAATCTTCCAGTTTGTTTTGGGCGTAATCCATGTACGCCTGCATGTCAAAATGACCATGACCGGACAAATTGAAAACGATTGAACGGCTGACCCCTTCTTCCTTACATTTTAAGGCTTCGGTGATGGCTTGGGCAACGGCGTGATTCGATTCCGGCGCGGGGATAATCCCTTCCGCGCGGGCGAATTGCACCCCGGCGGCGAAAGCGTCGGTTTGGTGAACAGTGGTCGCTTCGATGGCGCCCAGCTCGAACAGATGGCTCACCAGCGGCGCCATACCGTGATAGCGCAATCCACCGGCGTGGATGGCGGGCGGCATAAAGGAACTGCCCAGGGTGTGCATTTTCACCATCGGCGTGAGATGCGCCGTGTCGCCGAAGTCGTAGGCGTAAGTCCCTTTGGTGAGCGTCGGGCAGGCGGCGGGTTCCACTGCCACAATGCGCGCATTGGCTTCGCCGCGGAAGTTTTTCCCCACAAAGGGGAACGCCAGCCCCGCGAAATTTGAGCCGCCTCCCGCGCAGGCGATGACCACGTCGGGATAATCGTCCGCCATTTCAAACTGTTCCAGCGCTTCCTGCCCGATGACCGTTTGGTGCAACAGGACGTGATTCAGCACGCTGCCGAGACTGTATTTGGTGTTGGGGTCGGTGGCGGCAACTTCCACCGCCTCGGAAATGGCAATGCCGAGCGAGCCGCGCGAGTCGGGGTCTTGCGCCAGAATCGCGCGCCCGGCGTTGGTTTTGTTGCTGGGGCTGGGGGTCACGGACGCGCCGAAGGCTTCAATCAATCCGCGCCGGTACGGTTTTTGCTCATAGCTGATGCGCACCATGAACACATCGCATTCCAGCCCGAAAAACGCGCACGCCATCGCCAGCGACGAGCCCCACTGCCCGGCGCCGGTTTCGGTGGCGAGGCGTTTCACTCCTTCCTGCTTATTGTAAAAAGCCTGCGCCACGGCGGTGTTCGGCTTGTGAGACCCCACCGGGCTGATGCCTTCAAATTTATAATAGATGCGCGCGGGCGTGTCGAGGGCTTTTTCCAGCCGGCGGGCGCGGAACAGGGGGGTGGGTCGCCATTGGCGGTAGATGTCGCGCACCGGGTCGGGGATTTCGATGAATTTTTCGGTGCTGACTTCCTGCATGATTAATTGCATGGGGAAAAGCGGGGCGAGGTCATCGGGTCCGATGGGTTGCCCCGTGCCGGGATGCAGAACGGGCGGGGCGGGTTCGGGTAAATCGGCTTGGATATTGTACCACACTTTGGGGATACGGTCTTCTGATAACACGTATTTTACCGTGTTCATAGATACTCCTTTTCGGTTGGGGGGTTATTTCGGGGGAGTATAACACACGGGTGACGTTGCGTCAATGGGGCTGTTATATCCTTTTTGAGAAATATTCCTCAAAATTCATGTTTGACGGATGTTTTTTTTGTGTTATAATCTTGAGAATTCTAAAGGATAACGATAGTCATACGATTACTCTACGGAAATAGTGTGTTTTCTGTGCGATGGCACGGCGAACATTACCGGATTTTTAGTGTATACCCCTTTAATACTAATCTATACATTAGAAAGGAGGTGTTGCCTTTACATAGGAAATCCATTGAATGTAAAAGCTTGTCACACAAAATTGACTCTGTTAGAGGAGACCCAAAAAGGAGAAATGTTTTATGCTTAAGAAAGTAATGGTAATGGTAGCCGTGTTGGCAGTATTTGCTCTGGTCGCGGCACAATGTTCGCAACCGACGGTTGAACAGGTAAAAGTGGAAGAACCGACTGCAACGCAAGCGCAGCAGGTACAAGAAGAACCGACCGCCGCCCAAGTTGCTGAAACGCAAGAAGTGAAAGAATCCCCGCAGGTCGTGGAAGTGCAATCACCGACCGAAAGCCGTTTGGACACCGTCCGTAAACGTGGCAAACTGATTTGTGGTGGGAATGCCAACCTGGCAGGCTTCGGCGTGCTGGCAGATGACGGTTCATTCTCCGGCTTTGACATTGACTACTGTCGCGCAGTTGCCGTAGCAATCTTTGGCGTTGCCGATGACTCCACGCTGGAAATTCGCCCCTTGAGCGCGAGTGACCGCCCCATCGCTCTGCAAACCAACGAAATTGACGTGCTCATCCGGAACACCACCTACACCCTCAGCCGTGACACCGAATGGTCAGCGAACTTTGGTCCCACCACATTCTACGATGGGCAAGGCATGATGGTTCGTAAAGGCAGTGGCATCACCTCACTGGAAGATATGGAAGGCGCAAGCGTCTGTGTCCAAACCGGTACCACCACTGAATTGAACCTGGCTGACCAAATGGCACTGCGTGGCATCAACTACACCCCCAAAGTCTTCCCCGATGCCCCCAGCACCCTCGCCGCATTCCAGGCAGGCAACTGTGACGGCTTCACGACCGATAAATCCGGTCTGATTTCGCAGCAACAAGAACTCGAAAACCCGGCTGACTACCAGATTTTGGGCGTCACCATGTCCAAAGAACCGCTCGGTCCCGCGTACGCACACGGCGACGACCAATGGGCTGACATCATTGACTGGACTGTCTACTGTACCATCTCCGCCGAAGAATTTGGCGTAAACTCCAGCAATGTTGACGAAATTGCCGGTTCTGCCGAAGATCCCAACATCCGCCGTATGCTCGGCGTGGAAGGTGACTTGGGCACTGGCTTGGGCTTGGACAACGATTTCTGCGCCAACATCATTCGTGAAGTTGGTAACTACGAAGAAATTTACAACCGTAACCTCGGTCCCGACACCCCCTTCAACGTACCGCGTGGCTTGAACAGCTTGTGGACAGACGGTGGCTTGCTGTACTCCCCGCCGTTCCGCTAAATCAACCCTCAGCACTTTGATGTGCTGAACCGACAGACACAGCCCGACAATTTTGTTGGGCTGTGTTCTGTCCCACCTTGATTCAAAGGTCAGTATTTGAAGCGGAAATCTTGAAATGCTGACCCTTGAACCGCAGCGATGTGCAATCTGAATATCAGGAGAGCCAGATGAGCAATACTGCAATTCGTCAACCTGACGACTCTGAACCCTCTACAACTGCAAATAAGTTTTCCCGAAACAGGTTGATAGCCTATTTTTTCATTGCGCTGGGCATCGTGTTGCTGGTTTTCGGCGCAGTGAATGTCAATACCTGGCGGCAAATTGACCCGGAGCAGATAGCCCAAGACCGCGTTGACCGCGAAACAGGGTTATCTAAAGCGGAAGAAGTCGGACTTTACACCCGGCAGTTTGAATCCGCCGCAACTGCCAAATCCGGCTATGCCAAACGAGCCTTCTGGTTCATCGTGCTGGGCATCGTCTCGCTTTGGCTTTCCAGAAACTGGCAGCGTTGGCGCGATGTGTTCTCGGAATACATGTTGTATGGATATAGTTTTGTGATATTCCCGCTGGGGTGGTTGCTGTTTCTTTTTTACCCCACCCGCGGCGACAAAAACCGGAAAGTGGTTCGCCGAAATATCGGCATTATGTCGTTGGCGGTTCCCGCCGGACTCATTACTTATGAAGTTGTGCTGCTGTTGCAGGTCTTCGTCATTTCACCGTTGGGCAGCAGCGTTGCCTCCAGCGCGTTTTTGGTCGGTATCATCAATTTCTTCCTCTCCGCGCAGGTTTCGTTACTGGTAGCCATTGCGGTGGGGGGATATGTCGCCTTCCAAACCAAAGATGTGCGCGCTATTTCAGTGGCGGGGCAGTTGGTTATTTTAGCCATTGTGCTGGTGATTTTGAACTGGCTGGGCAATAATGCCGCCGCCGGTATCGAATCACGCGGGCTGAGCGCCACGGAATTCGGCTTCTTGAAGAATACCGCCAGCTTCGACATTTCGGAGCATCTCATCCCCTACGACAGAACATATACATACGGGCGCGCTTTCTTGGTTGGCGCGTTGAATACATTGCTGCTCAGCGTGGTCGGTATCGTTCTGGCGACTGTTCTGGGGGTGTTCGTCGGTATTGCGCGGTTGTCAACCAACTGGTTGCTGGGTACGATTTCCCGTGCTTTTGTGGAGTTGATGCGCAACGTTCCGTTGTTGGTGTTGCTCTTCTTCATCTACGCCGGGGTGCTGCTACAACTTCCGCAGCGCAAGGACACCATCCGCATATTTGGCGACCGTATTTGGCTCAATAACCGTGGGCTGGCGATACCGTGGTTTAAACCCACCGAAACATTTTCCCTGTGGATACCGTATCTGGTTGTCGCGTTTTTGGTGGCGGCAGTGCTGTGGTATTTCCGCCGCCGCACCTATCCCACCACCGGACGACCGGCATTTTCCGGCTGGTTCGTTTTACTGGGCTTTGTGGTGGTTGCCGCTATCGGTATTGTGATGGTGAATCCGCTGGTGTATCAAGTGCCGTTTATTGAAGGCTTCAACTATGCCAAAGACAACGAGCAAAAATATATCGGCTTGGTGATGACCCCAGAATTCTTCGGGGTGCTCTCCGGATTGACGCTATACACCGGGGCATACATCGGGGAAGTGGTGCGCGCCGGTATTCAGGCAGTGTCAAAGGGGCAGCGTGAAGCCGCAACCGCATTGGGGTTATCCAATTCGCAGAGCTTGCAACTAATTGTGTTGCCGCAAGCGCTGCAAGTGATTATTCCGCCGCTGACCAACCAATACCTGAACTTAGCGAAAAACTCCAGTTTGGCAATTGCCATTGGATATGCAGACTTGTTCGCGGTGGCGACCACAACCTTCAACCAATCCGGGCAATCGGTACAAGTGATTTTGATGCTGATGGCAAGTTACCTGACGTTGAGTCTGACCATTTCAGCGGTCATGAACTTCATCAACAGTCGGGTGAAAATCAGGGAGCGATAGATGACAACTGCAACAGATGTATCCACAACGTATGAAGCGCCCCCACGTACTGAAGTTGGTGTGTTGGGGTGGCTAAAGCATAATCTGTTTGGTTCTTGGTTTGATGCAATTCTGACGTTTGTATCGCTTGGCTTGCTGTATGTAATTTTGGTGCCATCCGTGCGTTGGGCGGTCACCAAAGCGAATTGGCGTGCCATCACCAACAATATTTTAATTCTCATTCACGGTCCGTACCCGCAAACGCAGGATTATCGGGTGTTCATTGCCATTGGGATTATCGTGGCGATGGGCATTGCCAGCACATTCATCTATCGGGGCAAGAGTACCCGCTCTCGCCAAGTGATGACACTCATTTGGGCGATTTCCCCCTTCTTCATCTGGTATCTGCTCGCTGGGTTTGAGGGTTCGAGCATCCTGCCGCTGGTTGAGTACAGCAAGTGGGGCGGATTGTTGCTCAGTTTCATTCTGGCGATTTTCGGTATCCTCGCTTCGTTCCCCATTGGGGTATTGCTGGCGTTGGGGCGGCAGAGCAACATGCCCATCATCAAATGGATGTCAACCCTGTACATTGAGGTGGTGCGCGGTGTGCCATTCATCACCGTGCTGTTTATGGCGCAGGTGATGTTGCCGCTCATCCTCCCGCCCGATGTTCGTGTGGCGGGGATGTTCCGCGCCATGGTTGCGACGGCGCTTTTCAGCGCGGCGTATCTGGCAGAGAATGTTCGCGGGGGATTGCAGGCAATTCCCAGAGGGCAGTATGAAGCCGCCGACGCACTGGGGCTTTCAACTTTCCAGCAGATGTACTTTATTGTATTGCCGCAGGCTTTGCGCACCGTGATTCCGCCCATTGTGGGGCAGTTCATCGGCTTGTTCAAAGATACATCGTTGGTGGCAATCGTCGGCTTGCTGGACTTCCTGAAAGTTTCGCAATCCATTCTTTCGCAGGCGGGCTTCCTGGGCGCACAAAAAGAAGTGTATCTCTTCGCCGCCTTGGTCTATTTCGTCTTCTCATTTGCAATGTCGTCTGCCAGCATCAGACTTGAAAAACAACTGGGCGTGGGTCAACGCTAATTACGTGGAGGAAACACGATGAGTGAATACATTATTGAATGCCGTGGCGTAAAAAAATGGTACGGTGAATTTCAAGCCCTCAAAGGCATAGATTTCGCCGTCAAAAAAGGGGAAGTGATTGTTATTCTGGGTCCCTCCGGTTCCGGGAAATCAACATTCATCCGTACCATCAACCGTTTGGAAGAGCATCAGGCGGGAGAAATTTTTGTCAATGGCGTTGAGTTGAATAACGACGTGCGGAATATCGCTGAAATCCGTAAAGAAATCGGGATGGTCTTTCAGCAATTCAACCTCTTCCCGCATTTAACGGTGATGGACAACATCACCCTCGCCCCGATTTGGGTGCGTAAATGGGATAAACCGACGGCGGAAAAAAAGGCAATGGAATTGTTGGAGCGGGTGAAGATTCCTGAGCAGGCATACAAATATCCCGGTCAGCTTTCCGGCGGGCAGCAGCAACGGGTTGCCATTGCCCGCGCGCTGGCGATGGAACCGGAAATCATGCTCTTCGATGAACCGACCTCCGCCCTTGACCCGGAGATGATCAAAGAAGTGTTGGACGTGATGATTGACCTTGCCAAAACAGGGATGACCATCATCGCCGTGACGCATGAAATGGGTTTCGCCAAAACCGTCGCCGATAGAATTGTCTTCTTTGATTACGGGCTGATTGTGGAAGAAAATACGCCGGACAAATTCTTCACCGACCCGAAACATGACCGGACAAAATTGTTTCTTTCGCAGATTCTGCATTAAATTCAACGTCGTTTCCGTCATTCTAAAACAGAGCGCAAGCGTAAGGTGGGGCATTCAATTGTCCCCTCTTACGTTTGTTTTTTCTACCATAGATGTTTAGAAGGATTGGCATGAATTTTCGTGTGCGTTATATAGCGCGGCAAATGATATGGGTACTTTTTGCGGCAGCGGTGTATTTTCTGTTTTCGCTGTACATGCCCGCTCGTCCCGTTCCTAATGTGGCGCGAGAGCAGAACGGTCCCATCTTGTTTTGGTATAACGGCGCAATTTATACCATCAAAGATAACGGTACGAATTTGCAGAAAATCACGCCCGCCGCCTACGCCGACCCGAAACGCCAAATTGCCATCTCACCGGGATGCTACGGGAGCGTTTCAGCGGGATGCTATATTCTGGTCAAACATGTTTTGTATGATGCGCTGGGAAACGGGTTGCCGTTGCCCATCACCGAGGATTATCAATGGATAAACGCGCCGGCGGTATGGGCGCCCGACGGAGTGACGCTGGCATATATGGTCAGCCGACAGGAATCCGGGTTGCGGGATATTCTGGCGTTGAATGTGAATGATTTGGTGGTGCAAAAAATGGCGGATGGCGTGGATGATTCCGTCATTCCGGCGTGGTCTTTCGATTGTAAAAACCTCACTTCGGACACCTGTTATCTGGCGTATGGCATTCGTACCCCCCCGGGGCAGTCGGGCAATCGGGTGGTGATTAAAAACGTCAGCACCGGCGAGCAAACCGTTCTGCGTACCGTCAGCGGGCGCGGCACGGATTTGCGCTGGTCGGTGGACGACAATCTGTATTACGGCGGCGGCGAGCTGGGGTGGTTCAATGCGTTCACCAACGCGCCATTTTTGGAGCAAAACCTCGCCACAACGGTTTTTGTCCCCTCGCCCACTATGATGGTGGCGGCATTCAACACGGTTCCCTCGCCCGATGTTCCGCCGGAATTGTGGATGATCCCCGCGCAGGAAAACAATGCCGATTCTGCGGAACGGCTGTATATTTTTCGCAATCATCTGCTGGATGGACGGTCTGCCCCCCAGCAAATATTATGGTCAACTGACGGAGAATCGTTCTTGGCGTTTGACCAGGGGACATTAATTCACTATAACATCCAACAGAAATTCGCAGAGGCATTATACCGGAATGATGCCACCGATAATTTCAGCAGCTATGCCTTCTCGCCCACGGGCAACGGGGTGGTGCTGGTGGAAAAATCGGTTTCGAGTACAGCTCCGCAGTACAGGCTGTTTTCCGTCTCAAATTCCGGGGAAGTGCAGACGCTTGTGCCACGCGGAAACAAGCCGATAATTGTGTTGGCATGGTTGCCGGCAGATTATCGGAAATACCTGTTGCCAATGTATCGAAATGACCTTTTATGAGCGACGCGACATCATTACAGGTGGACTATGGATGCAAAAGATATTGCGTATATGAAAAGCGAAGATGAATTCAACCGCGCGCGGCGGAAAGCCCTGGTGGAGGAAATTGTGGCGGGCATCAATGGCTCAAACCTCGACCTGCTTTCTTTCGATGCGGTGGTGGAGAAGTTGCGTCTGCGGCACACCGTCAATTGCGGGCTGCAGGACATCCCGCTGAAGCAGATTGCCGGTAGTTGCGGGCGTTATGCCGATTTCACCCGAACCTTTACTCCCCGCCGCGCCGGACGCGACAAAGAACGCTGGCGGCAAATTTACACGCTGGCAACCACCGGGCAGGGCTTCCCGCCCATCGAAGTGTATAAAGTTGACCAAGTGTATTTTGTGCGCGACGGGAATCATCGGGTGTCGGTGGCGCGGGAATTGGGATGGGAGACCATTCAGGCATATGTCACTGAATTGCCCACAATGTTCACCCTCACCCCTCAGACCCAACCGGATGATTTGTTGATAAAAGAAGAGTGCGCCATCTTTTTGGAAAAAACAAGGTTGCATGAGTTAAGACCGGACGCCGATGTTTCTTTCACCACGCCGGGGCGGTATCTGCGATTGTTGAAACAAATTTCGGTCTACCGCTATTATTTGTCCAAACGTTGCACCGATATTCCCTCATATGAAGAGGCGGTGATTGATTGGTACGATAACTTTTATGCGCCGATGATTGACCGCATCAAAAAAAGCGGCGTGATGAAATTGTTCCCCAACCGCACCGCCGATGATTTGTTGGCGTGGATGGTGGAGCATCAGAAAGAGTTGCGCATCACCCGGAAAATGGATGATGTTGGGTACACCGATGACGTGAACGGACTTTTGACGTTCATTGATGAACTTTCGGTGCTGGATGTGGCGAAGGTGGAAGTGGGCAAGAAAATCAAGAAGGTTTTTCAAAAAGATAAAAATCCACCCCCGCCCGATTCGTTGGAACATTATGTTTAGCCATGCTTAAAATTTCCCGCAAGCTATTGAAATTGCATTAAAATTGTGCTAGTATAGTAGTAACCTGCAAGCTGTTTAGCTTCACTTTAAGGAGGTACACATTACGTGCTTACCGTAACAGCCAGTGGGTGTAGCCAGAAAATTGCGGATTAGGTTTTTGCCATAGAATTTGCGTCAAGGGTACTCCCCCATTGATGGGGGAGAGGAATTGACG
>CAZMXX010000120.1:0-9725 GCA_964570315.1 uncultured Anaerolineaceae bacterium
CAATGCTCTGTCCCTACCGGCGAATGATTTCCATCAGTCAATTTGAACCACCACCGGCTCGCCCAAAGAAACATCGGGCAGCCACAAGGGCTGCCCCTACTATCGCGCCCATCCCCGGTGACGAAAATAGTGCAACAACAGCGATTCAAATGGTTGGTCAGTGGAAATTAGCCCGTAATTGATGCGCCGACGGTGACAGAATGACGCCAATTCTCCCTGCCACACCTCAAATTCGCGGCGATACAGCGCGGTCAGCGCGGTGTTGAGGGTTACATCCTGCTTCGCGCCCGTTTCCGCATCCACCAATTGCACATCCCCCACGGGCGCGGGGTCAATCTCCGCCGGTGAAAGCAGATGCAGTATCGTCAGTTCGTGCCCGCGCTGTTGCAGGGCGGAAATGCCCGGCTGATAATCTTCGGGGGTGAGAAAATCACTGAGGATGAACAGCAGTCCGGGGCGTTTGAAACGGAGGGCATATTGCATGAAAGCCGCTGAAAGCGTGGTCTCGCCGTCGGCGGGGGCGTTTTCCAGAAATTCCAGCAGTTGATGCACCCGGCGGCGATGGCGATACGGTCCCCACGGGGAAAGCGTCTGCCCACGCAGCACCGTCACGTGCAGGCGGTCGTTGTTCGCCAGCGCAATGTACCCCAGCGCGGCGGCGAGCCGTCGGGCATAGTGCCATTTTTGGGTGTCGGCATCGTCGGGAGGGAACGCCATCGAGCCGCTGGCATCCAGCAGAATGTGGACGGTTTGGTCAATTTCTTCCTCAAACAGTTTGATGAAAGGGCGTTCCAGCCGGGCGAAGATGTTCCAATCGAGCGCGCGGAGGTCATCCCCGCGCACATAATTGCGATAGTCCGCAAATTCGATGGATTGTCCGCGGCGGGTGCTGCGTTGTTCGCCGCGAAATTGTCCGCGCCGCACGCGCCGGGCAATCAATGACAGTTGTTCCAGTTTGCGGAGGAAAGTTTCGTCGAAAAGGAGGGAGGTCATTTTTGCCGTTTGCACATCAGATTAATGCCAACCGGCGGGCGACATCCAAAATTTTGGGGAGCGGCTCTTGCCACAGCCATTCAACCTCCAGCCAAAAGCCGGGCATCACCTGCGACTCAAACCGCCCATCGGGGGTGGGCTGCAAGCGATACCGTCCATCATCCGCCAAACGGTAAAATTCCGCCTGCTCGCGGTCGGGGTCAATGAGCCAGTATTCGCACACACCGGCGGCTTCATATTCCACAAATTTTTCGCCCCGGTCGCGTCCCACACTTTCGGGCGAGATAATTTCAATCACCAAATCGGCGGGTTCCGCCAAATAGGTGGGTTGCAGAATGTCCATTCGCGCTTGCGACACGAACATCACATCGGGTTCGCGCCCGTGGCTGTCTTTGCCGGGAATGCGCATCGTCAGCGGCGCAGAACGCACCACGCCCAGCCCGCGCCCTTCCACAAATAGCCTCAAAATGGCGGAAATCCATCCAACCAAATCCTGATGTCTGCTTGATGCCGGGGTCATAATATTTACCTTTCCATTTACCAATTCGGCGTGAACATCCATGTATTTTTGAATAAATTCTTCAAAGGTGAGGTTTTCGGTGACCTGAATTGGCGTGGATGGCGTTTTGGCTGCTGCCATTGTTGCACCTCCGCGTCATTCGCTATGGATATTATACCGCCTGCCGCACCGATTGCAACAGTTCGGCGATGATGGCATCGGGGGTGATGCCCTCCGCTTCGCCCTCAAAATTGAGGATGAGCCGGTGGCGCAGAGCGTGCGGGGCAATGGCGGCGATGTCGGAGAACGCCACATTGAAGCGCCCGTTCATCAGCGCCAGCACCTTCGCGCCGATGATGATGGCTTGCCCGGCGCGGGGACTCGCGCCGAAGCGGACATATTTGCGCACCATATCGGCGGCGGCGGGGTTTTCCGGGTGCGAAGCGAGCACCAGCGCGGAAACAGCGTCCATCACCGGCGATGCCACCGGCACTTGCCGCGCCAGTTGCCGCATTCCCCGCAGCGTTTCTTTTTCGATGATTTTGTCCGCCTGCGGGGTTGTTTTGCCGGTGGTGCGCGCCAAAATTTCGCTCATTTCGGTTTGGGAAGGATAACCGACATTCAGCTTGAACAGAAAACGGTCGAGCTGGGCTTCCGGCAGGGGGTACGTGCCCTCCATTTCCAGCGGGTTTTGAGTTGCCAGCACGAAGAAAGGGCTTTCCAGCGGGTAGGTATGCTCCGACACCGTGACCGTCTGCTCCTGCATGGCTTCCAGCAATGCCGATTGTGTTTTGGGGGTGGCGCGGTTGATTTCATCTGCCAACACCAGATTGGCGAAGATGGGTCCCGGTTGGAAACGGAATGTGCGCCGTCCGCGCTCATCTTCATCCAGCACATCCGTGCCGGTGATGTCGGCGGGCATTAAATCGGGGGTGAATTGCAGGCGCGAGAATTTCAGGTTCAGCACCTGCCCCAGCGTGCGCACCAGCATCGTTTTGCCCAACCCCGGCACGCCCTCCAGCAGCACATGCCCGCCACCGATGAGCGCCAGCAACACATTGGTCACCACATCATCCTGCCCGACAATCACTTTGCCCACTTCGGCGCGGATGCGGGCAACATGCGCCTGAAATGCATCGAGGGTAATTTCTGTCATGAAAATCGTCCTGTCTTTATGAGTCTTTTGGATTTCGGGAGGCGGGCAAGATTGTCGTGCATTCGCCTTGAACTGAAGTTCAGGCTGATAGCCCAAACCGACTTTAAGTCGGCTTCTGTTTTTAGCCCTGAAATTCATTTCGGGGCTAACTTCCCGAAAAACTGTTTTTATGGGAATTACGGTTCCAGCGCGCCGAAATATTGACGCACGTAATCTTTCATGCTCAAGGGAATGGCATCGGTGGCGAGGGCGCTGTTCGCCTGATTGCTGTATTCACGAAAGACCTCCGTGTACGGCACGGTCGCCGCGCCGGGGTCGCGGTTGGGGTCGGCGGGGACTTCGCCCACGTCAATGCCCCCCTCAGGGTTCTGCGGGTCGGGTTGCAAAAATTCGCCGCCGCTGCCACCCAGATGGTCGGGCGCAAAAACGCCGTTGTAATCTTCCAGCCGGTTCTGATTCGCGCCGTTATTGGTGGGGATGATGCCGTTTGTCCCCCGCGCCGAATAGAGACCATCGTTGCCCGCACCCGGTTCACCGCGCCCGCTGCCGTTGCCGCCACCCTGACCGCTCGGCGTGCCGGTGCCGTTTTCGCCGCCGAGGGTGCGCTGTGCGCCCCCCGTGCCGCCCGTCTGCTGTGCCAGTGCCTGTTGCGCCTGTTGAATGTTTTGCAATGCCTGCTGTGCCGCTTGCGCCGCCGATTGCCCCGCCGCGCCCGCATCGGCGAGTTGTTGCGCCGCCGCATCAAGCGCATCCTGCACCGATTGGGCATCGCCGGAGGCTTGTTGAAGCGCGGATGCCGCCGCCTGCAAACTTTGCGCCAAAGCGGGATTATCGCTCGCCGCCGCCTGTGCCGCCGCGTTGAGCGCCGCCGCCAGCGATTGCGCCTCGGTAGAGCCGGGCGTTGTGCTGCCCGCCTGCGCCAGCGCATCGGCGGCTTGTTGTGCATCACCGTTTTTCAGCGCGTCCGCCATCTGTTGCGCCGTCGCCGCTTCCGATTGCGCCAGCGCATCCGCCACCGGTTCGAGGCTCTGTGCCTGCGATTGCCGCTCCGCATCCACCTGCGATAGCGCCCGTTTTGCATCGGAGAGCGCCGCCAGCACCTCCCCCGCCGAGTGATTGGCGCGGGCGGATTCCAGCTTGTCCAGCAGTGCCGCCAGCGTGTCGGTGAGCGGTTCGAGTTGCGTCGCCGGGATGGCTTCGGTTTGCGCCAGCAAATCCAGTTGCAATTGCTGCAACTGCTCAATCTGCGCCGTGATGGTTTCATCCAATTGTTGGCGCTGGCGCAAAACCTCGGTCTGCGGATTAGGCAGCCAGACGAGCAGCGCCATCACCGCAATGAGCGCGGCGAACACCAGCCCGATGCGCGTGGTTTGCCGCGTCTCGGTGAGGGGGAACGCCGCTGCAATCGGCGCGCGCTGCAAATGCGCCAGCGTGTCGGCGAGTTGCGCCTGCCGCAGTTCCGCCGAAGTGTCGAGCCGCCCTTCCAGCAGTTCCAGCGCGGTGGTGAGGCGTTCTTCCAGCCCCAATTGCGCATCGCCCATCCGCGCCACCATCCCCACGGGGAAAGGGCGCATCCACACCCACAGTTGTCCCATCGCCGCCAAAAACAGGGTGAAACTCAACCCAATCGCCAGCAGTTGTCCCGCCATCAGCAAGGGCATCAATCTGCCCGCCACCAACAGCAGGGTGGTGATGCCCAGCCCCGCGCCGACGGTCATCCAGCCGATGCGGATACTTTCGCGCATCTGCAATCGCCGGTAAATGGGGCGTATGGATTGGGAGAAAAGTGTCTCGGAAATCATCTGTCCGTTTCTAATGAGCTCAATTGTTTGACCGTTATCTCTGTTACTTTTGCCAACCGTTTATCATTTGTTAAAAAAAAGTGACAATCCATCGAAATCGCCGCCGCTAATTGCAACGCATCCGGCAAACGGATATTGTACCGCGCCCGCAACATTGCTCCCAACTCAGCCACATCCGATGTGATCGATATAGTCTCGAAATTCGCGCTGTGTAACAGTAATTTTCGGTATCGCTGATGAAGGTCTATGGCATTACGACGCAACGGATGAATAAGTACCTCGGCTAACGTAATCACCGAAGTGACACCACGGATTTCACCCTGCGCAATTTGGCGAAATACACCGGAAACAATCGAATCATAGGTTGGATGTGCTTCAACAAAGTAAATAATAGGGGCAGTATCAATGCCTACTTTCACCCCCGCCTCAAAAAATACCTTTGACATTATGCCCATTCATCCCGCAATTGATCAACATATTCTTGAGGGTCAACATCCTGCCAAATTTCCGCACCCAATCCGTGCAGCGCCATTATATCCAACTTTTTCTCCGTCGGTGACGATTCGGCTAATGTTTGGGTAATTAATGCCACTAACTTAAGCTGGTCGGATTCAGGGATTTGCTGAATATACTTTCGATAGATTCGTTCCACAGAAACACTCATCTCAACCTCCTTATCTCACGTACGTGGAACCCGCTCCACACGGGTGATGGTCGCTTTTATGAGAATATAGCTTGCCACCAACGAAAATACAACAAAGACCAGCCACGGCGACACGATGGGAATGCTGGCGCGGAAGAAGGTTTCCACGCTGAAAAAGTAGTTTCCCGTCTCCTGTAAAAATACCGCCGAGGCGATTGCCATGCTCACCGGGTTGATGCTGATGAAAAACAGGATGCTATACGTCAGAAAAATCGCCACCGCGAACGGCGGCTGCTCCAGCCAGTTGAACACCGCCCCCGCCGACGCCACGCCAACCAGAAACATCAGAAAGGGCACGCCGAGCAACAACGGCACGACGATGGCATAATTAATCATATTCGCCACCGTGGTGGTGCGCGCGATGCTGGACACAAACAGCCCCAAACTGGAATATAACAACGCAGTCAGCATGAGCAGCAGCGTCGCCAGCAAAATATCGGTGAACGCCACCCCACCGAACACAAACGCCATCGCCTGAAAAGGGAGGGTTGCCAGAATGAGCAGCCCCAAAAAAACCAGAATGGCGTTCAATTTGCCCAGCACAATCTCCCGCGCCGACAACGCGGTGATGACGAGCAAATCATACGTTTGCCGCTCTTTCTCGCTGACGATGGCGCTGGCGGTATATGCCGGGCTGACCAGCGTCACGCCCAACAACAGCAAAATATTTGTGCCGAAAAATACCGCTTTCCCCAAGTTTGATGATGCTTCCAGCATACGCTGAAGCCCGCCGCTGTAATATGACGTTTGGGTATCCTGATAAATGGATATGTAAATGGTGAAAAGCAATCCGCTCAACACCAGCAGGTATACCCCCAACAAGATGAACGTGCGCCGCCCGCGCATCCGCGCCCGCAATTCGTTTATCAGCACCGGGTTATTTCTGATTGCCAGCCACAGTTTCGCCATTATGAGACAATCCCTTCCGTTAATTGCATAAACATATCCTCCAGCGATTGCGCTTCTTCCCGCACCGAAAGCAGGGGCACATCCGCGCGCACCAATTTAGCGATGAGCGCGCTCACCCCCGGTTTATCGCCGTTGAAGGCGAGTTCCACTTCCCAATCACCCTCCGGGGTCTGCCGGTGCGACACATCCGACACTTCCGGCACGTATGACAACACCGCCAACGCCGCTTCAACATGATTCCCGACCACGGTAAAATAGATGCGTCGCTGTTGCTGCATTTGAGCGCGCATTGCCTTCAAATTGCCCACTGCGACCATCTTTCCGGCTTCGATGATGCCCACTTCGGTGCAAAGTTCATCCACATCCGCCAAAATGTGCGACGAGAAGAAAATGGTTTTCCCCAACCGCTGCAATTCTTTCAACAACGCCCGAAACTCCACCCGCGCGCGCGGGTCAAGCCCTGCCGCCGGTTCATCCAGCACCAGAATCTTCGGGTCGTGAATCAGCGAGCGCGCCAAACCCAGCCGCTGTTTCATCCCCCGCGAGAGTCCGTCCACAAAATCGTCCGTCCGGTGCGATAAATCCACCAGCTCCAGCAGGTCGGTTATCAACGGTTTCCGGTCGGAGACGGGCACATCATAACATCCGGCGAAGAAATCCAGATATTCCCAAACCGTCATTTCACTGTACACCCCGAAGAAATCGGGCACATACCCGATTTTGCGGCGCACGGCGGTTTTATCTTTGCGCACATCCAAGCCATCCACCATAATCACGCCGCCATCGGGGCGCAGCAGCGTGGTCAGGATGCGGATGGTGGTGGTTTTGCCCGCGCCATTCGGTCCCACAAAACCGAAAATGTCGCCGTCAGCGATGGAGAAGGAAATATCGTCCACCGCTTTGCGCCGGCTGAATGACTTTTGCAAGTGTTCTACGGTGATGATGGCACTCATTCGATATCCTCCGCCGTGATGATGCGCAATTCCTGCGCCTGCTGAACCACCCGAGGCACGTCAACGGTCACCAAATCGCTGGTGATGTCATTCCGCCAGCCTATCACCATAATCTCGGTGCGATTGTTGGTTGCGCCGGAGTTTCCGGCGCCGGATTTCACCGGCAGGGGCGCGAATTGATCGCCCCACACAATGGCGCGAATGGTCTGGTCTCTCACCCGTTCATCCAGCGAAACTTGGTCGTATGAAACCCGCCACATGGTTTGTCCGGTATACTGTGCCGCATCCAACGGTTTTATTTCCGCGGAAATCTGGGTTTCGCCGGGGGGAAGTTCGCCCAACGGGTAGCCGTAGGAACCCGCAATGATGACCACGTCGGAGAATGTATACGGGGTGCGATTGACAATCGTCCCTTTCAAAAAAGGTCGCAGGGGGGAGCGGTCAACCGTCAGCCGCACATCAATGGGGTCGGTGGCGATGCGCCGTTGCGCCATCACCGTGGACATACTGCCGATGTCCGTCCACAGGTTGCGGAGTTCGGTGGATGCGCCGTAAAAGATGGTGGTCGGCGCGTTGACATTCGTTTTGATGCCCCGATAGCCATTCTGGGCGTCACTGAAGCGCACCAGCACTTCCTCGGAAAATTTCAGGGTGAATTTATCCCGCACGGGGGAATAGAGTCCCAAAAACGCCGTCTCGCTCGCTATGGCGCTGTTGTTCGGCTGCTGAACCACCGAAAGTTGGCGCAAAAGGGTGTCGCTCCCCCGGCTGCGGAAACCGATGGCATACCCAATCACCGTAAACAGCAGAATCAACGCCGGAATGGTGAGCCATGCCAGCTCGCGGCGTTTCATCCGCTTCAGCACAAAATAGTTTATCGGCACTAAAAAGAGGAAATAGAAACACAGGAAGGCAGTGAATCGCCACGGTGAGGGCAACCCTGCGCCGGGGATGTTCGCCAGAATGTCGGTGATGGCTTGCGGCGCGGCATACCCGGTGAAAAACGGGGGATTGCCCTGCAAGGAGTCGAGCATGGTATTCCAAAAAGTATCATTGCCCGCCCAGCCATCCAACGGGGCTAAACTAAAATCAAGCGCGAAATAGGAAATATCGCCCCTGCCATATTTTTTCTGCACCCAAAACGGGAAATCCTGCTCATACAACTTGACGATGCCGTCGGTGGTTTGCGGCACGGCGGCGATGAACGGTCCCGCATTGGGGATGGCGCGTTTGCCCAGCGCCGCCAAATTGTCGAGTCGGGGCAGGGTTTCCAGCACAAAATCGGCGGCGGGCAATAGCGATTGCAACCCCGCCACGGTGAGTCCCGCGTTGGGACCGCCGCCCACCACCAGTCGCCCGCCACCGGCAACCCAGTCCGCCAGTGCAGCAATCTGCCCCGCCGAGAGGACGGTGGTGTCCACATCATTGAATATCAGCGCGTTAAACGCCACCAACCCGCCGGACTGCGCGGGGAGGTCACTCACCGTTAAATGCGCCACCGAGACCACGTTTCCGGTGCCGGTTGATAAGCCGCCCAACAGGTTGAGTGTGCCGGGGTCACCGGCTATCACGCCCACAAAGTAGTCATACGGGGCAAGCTGGCGGGGCGTGACGATGGTATCATAGCGCGTTTCGCCGTCATCCGTCACAAATTTGACGGTATACTTGCTCCGATTCGGCACCAAAAAGGTGACGGTTTTCTGCGATTGCGCGGGCAGGTTCAAACTGATGGCGTATGTTTCGCCGGGGTAATCGGAGCGGGCGCGGATTTCGCCGGACACCGGCGCGCCGGTATTTTCGGCGCGGACGATGATGGGAATCCACGCATTTTGTTTGGCGTAGCCGCCAAATCCCATTTCCACCTTGATTTTCAATGCGGAAGGTTGCGCCTGCGCGGCGGCAAGTGGCATTAGCAGTAGGAATATCGACAAAAGCAGGAAACGTTTCTTCATACACCACCTGTGAGTAAAGATGCGTATCAAACACGGAATACGCGATTGACAGTTTTTAGCCACAAATTTTCACGAATTACACAAATTGTCATTTTAAAAATCTGTGAAATTCGTGTTAACCTGTGCCCGGAACGGGTATTCGTGGCTTATTTTCATTCACTCCGTTAAACTGCGTAAGTCCTGTCCATCACATTTCTTCGCGGTAACGCAAGCCGTACGCTTTGCGGGCATTGATGACCGCTCGCCGCAACGTTTCATGCACGTCTTTGGGGCTTTCCACGTTCCGCAGCACCACCTTCGGGTCGCTGGGGTCATGGCTCAGAATGAAAATATCGCCCAAATTGAGCGCACGTTCCGCGACGGATTGTTTGAAATCCACATCCTGAATGCGCACTAATTCAATATCTTCATAATCTTTGCCGATAAACCCTTCGATGATACGTACCCGCTCATTGGTGATGATATATTTTGTCACCAAAGAAAGGAAGGGACGCCCTTCCCACAAAACTTCTTCCTCGCCCGTGCCTTCCGGCTCCGCGAGAAAAACTGTTTGGGGGAGACGCGCATCGGCGTTCATTGTGTCCAGTTGCGCGTCCACTTCCGCGAGCGCGGCGTCCACCACCATGCCCACCAGTTTATCCATGTCGGTGCGGTCAATTGCCGACACATCAATGCCGCTACCGGCAATCTCGCGCCAGACTCTCGCTGTTACCGCCGCACGCACTTCATTGATTGACATATTTCCTCCTTTAATAAAT
>CAZMXX010000121.1:0-9576 GCA_964570315.1 uncultured Anaerolineaceae bacterium
CGGTGATGTATGGCACATCCAACCGTTGCAACGCTGCTTTCGATTCGACGGCGTTGACGAATCCCACCGGCACACCGACGACTAGCGCGGGGCGCACGCCTTCTTTCCGCGCCAGCCGAATCACTTCCAGCAGGGCGGTGGGGGCATTGCCGATTGCCACGATGCCGCCGTGAATCGCATCGGCATTGTGGCGCATGGCGATGGTTGAGCGGGTGGTGCCGGCGGCGCGTGCCATTTTCGCCACCAACGGGTTGCCGATGTCGCAGATTTTTCGCCCGCCGAGTTTGTTCAGCAGCAATTGGCTGATACCGACTTCCACCATGCGCACATCGGTGACAATGGCGCATCCCCGTTGCAGGGCGCGAATACCCGCCGCCACCGCGCCGGGCGAAAATCGGAGCAAGTGCAGAAAATCAAAATCCGCCGAGGCATGGATGACGCGCACGGCGACGGTCAACTCATCGGGCGACAGGTTGTGCGCGCCCAGCTCGGCGCGGATGATGCGGAAACTTTCTTTTTCGATGGGGTGTTGGGTTATCATGCTATCCCTCCGCCAGATTGTATTTTCCGGCATACCCGCGCGGGGTGAGCATTTTGCCATTATGCACAAAGGTGCGGCGATTGCCCACAATGATGATGGTGACCATGTTCACCTCGGCAGCGGGTAATTCCGCCAGCGTGATGATTTCCACCGCCTGTTTTTCCCGGTAGGCGGCGCGCACCACCCCGACGGGTGTTTCGGGCGGCAGATGGCGCGTCAGAATTTCGCAGGTCAGTTCAAACGGTTTCACCCGCTGTTTCCCTTTTGGATTGTACAAGCACAAAATGAACCCCGCGCCCGCCGCCGCGTCCACTCGCCGCAAAATATCCGCGCGGGGAAGCAGTTGGTCGCTCAGGCTGATGGCGGCGAAATCGGTCATCAACGGTGCGCCCAGCAGTGCCGCCGCCGCATTCAGCGCGGAAATGCCGGGAATGACCTCAACGTCCACCGCATCATCGCCGCGCCGGTGCAGCACTTCATATACCAAGCCTGCCATCCCGTACACACCGGCATCGCCGCCGGAAATGAGCGCAACCTTTTTCCCCGTGCGGGCGAAATCCACCGCTTGATTGACGCGCTGTACCTCCTGCCGCATACCGGTTGCCTGTCGCGGGGTGTCGGGAGCGATATTTTTCAGCAAGCGCAGGTAAGTTTTATAGCCGATGATGATGTCGGCGTGTTCGATGGTGTGGCGTGCGGCGGGGGTGATATGCGCTTCCGCGCCGGGTCCAATGCCGATAATGGTGATACTCATTTTTTCTCCGAGACGGCGGCTTCGGCGAAGGTTGCCATATCGTTGAGTGCGCGCACGGCTGATTCAACCAGAAATGCCGCCAGCACCGCGCCGGTGCCTTCACCCAGCCGGAAACGCAAATCGAGCAGTGGGGTCAAGCCCAGATGTGCCAGCATCGCGCGATGCCCGATTTCCACCGAGTTGTGTCCGCTGAACATATAGTTTTTGGTTTCGGACGCCAAACCGGCAGCGATGAGCGCCCCGGCAGTGGAGATGAATCCATCTACAATAACCGGAATGCGGTGTGCGGCTGCGCCCAGAATCAGCCCGGCAATGCCGCCGATTTCAAAGCCGCCCACCTTTGCCAGCACGCCGCGCGGGTCGGCGGGGTCGGGTTGGTTTGCCGCCAATGCCCGCTCAATCACGGCGATTTTTCGCTGCAAGCCGGTGTCATCAATGCCGGTGCCGCGTCCGGTCGCGTCGGTGGGCGAAATGCCGGTGAATGTGGCGGCAATCGCCGCCGAGGGGGTGGTGTTGCCAATGCCCATATCGCCGGTGATGAGCAGATTCAGCCCCTCCGTTGCGCGCAGATGTTCCACCACCGCAATGCCGGTTTCGATGGCTTGCCGCGCTTGTTCCCGCGACATTGCCGCCCCCACCGCAATGTTTTGCGTGCCGGGGGCAATCTTTCGGTCGAGAAAATTCGGGGCGTCACTTTCGATGGGGGTGGCGATGCCCATATCCACCACCGTAACTTTTGCACCGACGTGTCGCGCCAGCGCGTTTATCGCCGCGCCGCCATTCAAAAAGTTGTACACCATCTGCGGGGTCACTTCGGCGGGGAAGGCACTGACGCCCTCTGCGGTCACGCCGTGGTCGCCCGCCATCACCACCACGTGTTTTTTGTCGAGCGGCGGGTCGAGTTTGCCGGTGATGCCCGCCATTTTGATGGAAACATCTTCCAGCAACCCCAAACTGCCGGCGGGTTTGGTCAGTTGTGATTGCCGTTCGGTGGCTTGGGCAATGGTTGCTGCGTCCACAGCGGGAATGGATTGAATGGTTTTTTCAAGCATGGTCATTGGGTTTCTCCTGTTCATAGTTGCAGAGTTGCAGAGTTGCAGAGTTGCAAAGTTGCAGAGTGGCAATCCTCACGTTATATGCCGTGCCACTGCCACTGTGACATTGGCGAATTTTTGTTTTTCAACCAACAGTGTATCCGTTTGTGCTGCCAGCAATGCCGCCGGTTCAGCCACGCCGGGCACGCCGAGCGCTTTCATCGCCCACGGCGACGGGTTGGGCAAATTTTCCACCGCCGCAATTTCGGCATGGGAGAAAATTTGCAGTTCCCAGTTTTTTCGGCGGCACGCTTCCAACAAGCCGACTTCGTCCGCTTTATCTTCGATGGTGGCAAGGGTGGCGATGCTCAACGGCGACAGCCCCATTTGCGCCAGCGTTTCTTCCACCGCGCCGATGATTTCCGCCGCCGGTGTGCCCCGATTGCAACCCACCCCCACCGCCAACACGCGTGGTCGGTAGATGATGATGCGAGAGATGGCGCGGCGCAGGTTGGGGGGCAGGGTACGGTGGGAGATGATGATGGCGGCATTCGGACGGGCGGCGATGAGCGCCTCGCCGGTGGGGTGGCGGGTCACGTGCGGTGGCAGGTCGGTGAGCCAAGTTTCGTCGCCGCTGTCCTGAGAGATTCCCACCGCATCGCCGTTGACCATCGCCGCGATGACGGCGCTCATATCATCGCCCGGTTCCAACTGCCAGCCGTATTTTTCCCCCAGCAAATCGAGCGCGGGCAGGCGTTGCCCGTCGCTGGCGGTGGTGAGAATCGCGCGTCCGCCCAGCAAATTGGCGATGCGCTGTGCCAGAAAATTCGCGCCCCCTTTGTGTCCACTCAACAAACTGATGGCGTTTTCCCCCAGTTCATCCATCACCACCACTGCCGGGTCGGTATGTTTGCTGCGCAACAGTGGCGCGAGTTCGCGCACCACAATCCCGCTCGCCATCAAGCAAATCATTGCCGAATGCCGACGGAAGGCATCGTGCAGCACCTGCCGCACCGAAACGGTGTAGCCTTCCGTGTCCGGCGGCGGGTCGGCGGGCAGAAAACGGACGGGAGCATACAGTCTGCCGTGTCCTAAAAGCCGGTGCAGCCGCAATCCGGTTTCCGTGCCGCGCCGGGTGAGTGTGACGATTGCGAGCCGGTCGGTGCGGGCGGTCGGCGCGAATGCCTCGCCGTACAAATGCGAATCGGCGACGCCGGTCGCGCCCGTTGCCAACACCGGACTGACGATGATGAGCGCCTGATGGGTGATTTCTGCGGCTTCCATTTGCGCGGCGATGGTTTCCAGCGTGCCGCGCAACACCAATTCATCATCCCAACTGGCGCGGTAAACCACCGCGATGGGGGTGTGCGGCGGGTATCCGGCGGCGAGCAGTTCATCCACCACCGTTGCCGTCATGCCCGCACTGAGAAACAGGACGATGCTGGTGCGATGTGCCGCCAGATCGCGCAGGCGTTCCGGCTCCGGCACGGGGGTTCGCCCCGGCATACGGGTGAAAATGATGGTCTGGGTCTGTCCCGGTGCGGTCAATTCGGTTTTGAGGGCGGCGGTGGCGGCGAACGCCGACGACACGCCCGGAACCACCGAGTACGGTATCGCCAACCGCGACAATTCGCGCATTTGCTCCAGTGTTGCGCCGTAAAGAGTGGGGTCGCCGGTGTGCAGCCGCGCCACTGTTTTCCCCTGCGCGACAGCAGTGCGCATAATTTCAATTTGCGCCGTCAAGTTCAACCCGGCGCTATTGTGAATTTCGGCGTCGGGACGGGCGTGCGCCAAAATCGCCGGATTCACCAGCGAACCGGCGTAAATCACCACGTCAGCGGCGGCGATAAGCTTTTGTGCTTTGAGGGTCAGCAGGTCGGGATCGCCCGGTCCTGCGCCGATAAAATAGATGTGTGCGGTCATAGTTGTTTCAGGGTTTCAAGTCTCACGTTTCACGCAATGCGTTTTACGCGCCTATCCGTGATGGTGATGATGACGTTCGTGCCGGTGCGCCGAACCACCGTGCAGGTGATGGGTGTGCTGTTCCGCGCCAACCTGATGTTCGTACCCCGCCATCGGGTGGCGATATTTGCAAAGGTCGCAGGTCATTGCGGCAGTTTGGTCGAACATTTCCTGTACCCGCTGCACGGCAACCGCCACCACCAGCGGATGCGCGTTCAGATATTTGGTCGTCAGCACGGGGATACCGCGCTCCCGGCTGAAACGGTCGGCAATGGCGCGAATGGATTCATCCACTTTGCCGGTGAAAAGCAGATAGGGAACCACCACGATTTGCCGCGCCCCCAATGTGAGACACCGTTGTAAACCGTCTGCCACTTTGGGATGCGCCACTGCCTGAAAAGCATATTCCACCGTTAAAAAGGGACGCTTCTCCCACAGCAGGGAGGCGGTGCGGGCGATTTCGGCGTTGCTGGCGGGGTCGCTGCTGCCGCGTCCCACCACCAGCACGGCAGTTTCTTCCGGGGGCAGAGTATCAGCGGTGAGCGTCTCTTCCACCCGAAGCGCGGTCAGCGCGACCAAGTTTGCGTGCGGATTCAGCGGCGTGCCGTAGTGAAAATTCACATCGGGAAAATGCGCGCGCGCCCAGTGGATCGCCGCCGCAACATCATTCTTTTGATGCGCCGCCCCACCCAAAAACAGCGGCAGCACCAGCACCTCACCCCCTGCGCCGACAGTATGCGCGGCATCGCTCAAACCGGTTGCCAAATCGGGGTCTGCCAATTCCAAAAAACAAGTGGCAGTGGGGATATTAATCTGCGCCGCCACCGCGGCGGCGAATTGGTTGAATTCGACGACGGCTTGCGGCACGCGGCTGCCGTGTCCGACGATGAGGAGTTGTTGGTTGGTCATAAATTATTCATCCTTTGTCAGTGGTTTTTGTTTTTCACACGCGGCGATGAAATTTTGTGCCAACTGCAAATTCCCGGCGAAATGCAGGTGCAGATACGACGCCACCAAATTTCGCCGGGCGTATCCCGCCGGTGACGATTGCGCCGGATTGCGTCGCGCGCGGATTGTCCACGCCGGCGAAATTTTTTCCGGTGCAACATCCCATGTGCTCCAGTGGAATTCGTGCCCCCGCGCCGATGCCCCTGCAGGGAGTAGAAAATTCCCCGCCGCACCTTCAATCAGCCGGTAGCCCAACCCGGCGAGTTTCGGCTGCATGCGCGTGACGCCGGGAATTAATCCCCCCAAGCGGTGCGCACAACCGTGCAAATCAATCAGCGTTTCGGTGAGGTACATAAACCCGCCGCATTCGGCGTAAATGGGCACTGCCTGCGCATGCGCTCGGCGCAATGCCGCCAGCAGCGGGGTGTTTTCCGCCAATTGTGCCGCGTACAGTTCGGGAAATCCCCCGCCGAAATAAATTCCGGCAGTTTCGGGTGGCAATTGCGAGTCAGTCAGCGGGCTGAAAAAGGTGATTTTCGCCCCCGCCGCCCGCAATAAATCGAGATTGTCTTCATAATAAAAGCTGAATGCCGCGTCGCGGGCAACGGCGATGGTAACGGATGGCGGACGTGCATCAAGATGGAAATCCGGCGTGGGCGCGGCGTGAATTTCGCTCATCAGCGACAAAATTTGCGGCACGTCGAAATACTGTTCGACCATATCGGCGACACGGGTGATGAACGTGGTCAATTCGCCCCGCTCATTGGTGGGGATTAGTCCCAGATGCCGTTCGGGGATGTGTAAATCAGCATTTTTGGGCAACCAGCCGACCACCCGCACGTCGGTGGCGGTTTCGATGGCGGTTTTTACCCCGCGAAAATGGTTCTCCGAGCCACAGCGATTGGCGATGAAGCCGACAATATTCAGTTGCGGGTCAAAATTCAGATACCCCGCCGCCAGCGCGCCCGCCGAGCGTGCCATTTTTCCCGTATCCAGCACCAGCAGCACCGGCGCGCCGACCATTTTCGCAATTTCGGCGGAACTGCCGCTTTCGCCGGTATAACTCGCCCCGTCAAACAACCCCATCACCCCTTCGATGATGGCGACATCGGCATTTTGTGCCGCCCGGCGATACAGCGCGACGGCTCGCGCGGGAGCAACCATCCACGTGTCAAAATTTCGGCAAGCGCGCCCCGCCGCCAGGGTGTGATAGGTTGGGTCAATGTAATCGGGACCTGCCTTGAACGGTTGCACCCGCAATCCGCGCCGGACGAGCGCGGCAATCAACCCCATGGTCAGCGTGGTTTTCCCCACTCCCGATTGTGTTCCGGCGATTAAAAGTTGTTTGGTCATATTTTGCCTGCGTATCTTTCCACTTTTGCCCCGCCACCCGCCAGCGCGGTCACAGAAACCCTGCCGGAAAAACGTTGCCCCACCCAGCGCGATATATCAGCCGTCCCGGCATCGGGCGGATAGAGCAATCCCATTACGCTGCCGCTGTGCGCGCGCACGATGCCGAGCGCCGCTGTTTCTCGCGCCCATTGCCGGACGCGGGGCAGATAATCACGGTGGCTGACGCGCTGAAAACTCTCGGCGCTGAGGGTCGCCGCCGCGCCGATAGCGGAAAAATCACTGCGGGCGATGCCTTCTGCCAGCAAATGCAATGCCTCGGTGGTTTGCGGAGCCAACTGCCGCAAGCGAATTTCATCCAAATGCTCATTGAATGTTTGCGTGTTGATGCGCTGCCCGAAATCCAGCATGAGCACCGTGAGCGGCGGCACGTTTCCTATTTCACGATAATGGTTGCCACTGCGATACGCCAGCGCGGTCAACGGGGCGAACATCGTGCTGTCGCTCGGCTCAATTTGGCACGCCAGCCGGGCAATTTCGGCGGGTGAAAAGGTGTGCCCGTGAAGTTCTCCCACACCGACAACCGCCGCCGTAATGTCGGCGGTGCTGGAACCCATCCCCCGTTCCGAGGGGAGGGTGCGATGACGCGCCAACCATATGCCGGTGCGTTTGGAGCGCGGTACGACCTTCAGCGCCAAATGTGCGGCACGGTTCAATTTTGAGGTGGCGGTGGGGTTATCCGGTGTAACCATCACCGTCGATTCGGCAAGTGACCGTATCGTCAGCCGGTTAAATTGCGCGATGGGACACGATACCAGCACCGGTTCATCCCATTCCGCTGACCATCCCTGTACCAGTTCGCCACATGTACCGGGCACAGCAATCGAAATATGTGCATGCAAACACATCATCAACCCCTCATCGTCATATCGACATCCCACCAGATTTTTGACAGTTCAGTCGCTTCCAGAAGTGTTTGATTTTGCAATAAGTGGGCGGGCGTCCCCGAAAATGCCACCGTACCGCGTTGCAGGACGATGATATGCGTTGTCCAATAACGCACCACCGATAAATCGTGCGTTGCCAGCAGGATGGTTGTACCACGGTCGTGCAATGTTTGCAGAATCTCGAAAATACCCAGTCGCGCCCACGGGTCTATTGCCGACAGTAATTCGTCTGCCAGCACCACCGATGGCTCCATCGCCAGCACGCCCGCCATCGCCACCCGCGCTTTTTCCCCGCCGCTGAGGGCGTGCGTCGGACGGTCAAGCAGGTGGGTGATGGCGCACAGTTCGGCGGCTTGCTGCACTCGTCGGGTTGTTTCAGCCTGATTCACCCCCAAGTTCAAGGGTCCGAAACTGATGTCCTGTGCCACGCTGGCGCTGAAAAGTTGATCATCGGGATTTTGAAATACAATACCCACTTGTTGGCGCAATTGCCGCAAGCCGGCGCGCGTGTACGAAAGCGGTTCGCCATTGAAGCGAATTTGTCCCTGTTGCGGGCGATACAGCCCGTTGCAGTGCAGAAACAGGGTCGATTTCCCTGAACCGTTGCGCCCCACCACGGCAATTTTTTCGCCGGATGGGATGGCGACGGTCAGCCCGCACAGGGCGCAATCCGATTGTCCATTGTGTCGAAACCGTACGCTGGAGAATTCAAAAATCGGGGTCATACCGGTATCCTCCACATTCCCAGCATCGCCATCACCCCGCTGATGCCCCACACCGCCAGCGCCGGATTTGCGCGATATTTCGCGGGCAACACCCGTAATTCCCCGGCAAACCCGCGCGCGTCAAGCGCATATTGCAACCGTCTGCCCTGTTGAAAGGTTTTCATAAAAAGATTGCCGCCCAGTAACGCCGCACTGTACATTGAATTGTGGGCAGTGGCATAGCCCAAACGACATTCCTGAGCTGTGCGCATTCGATTCAGGTTGTCCAGCAGCAGGAATGTGGCGCGATAAACCATCGCGGTGATGTCTATGAGCGCACTCGGCACGTGCCACCGGCGTAATAGCGTCATCAAATCAACCAATGGGGTGGTGAGCGCCAGAAAATTCATCGCTGCAACTGCGCCGAGCGCGCGAGAAACGGTGTGCAGGGCGGTGGAAAATCCCTCTGCCGTGCTGAAAATCCACAGGCTGCCGATGTGCCGGCGCCAGAGGGTGACTTCCGGCGGGCTGGCAACGGTGATGGTGACGGCAATGCCGACCGTTGCCAGCGCCAAAAAGGTGCTTTCGCCGAGTAAAATGCGCCCGAACACGCCGGCGGGGATACGCGCGACGGCAACCGTCAGCAGACTCATCCACCCCAATGCCCACAAACTTGTCCGTGGGTTGTTCAGCGCCAAGCAAAGCGCCAGCATGGTCAGCGCAATACCTGCTTTCAACGCGGGGTCGGTGTGGCGCAAGTGGTTGCCGTAGGCGTACCGGTCAATCAACACGGTTTCTACCCCGCCAATATCCGGCGGCGTACCCGATTAAAATGCCGCCGACCGTCGCTTGCAGGGCAAACAACGCACTTTCGGTTTCCGAGGCAGGTTTCCACCAATTGGTGATCCAGCCGGTGTTGTAATCGGGGGCAATGGTTTCGATGGTGGCAGAGGCGAGGTCGTCTGTGCCGCCAAAATCGACGTTGCGGATGGTGAACAGCGGGATTGTCACCAGAATGACAATGAGCACAATACCGGCGATGATTGTTTTTTTACTGAAGCCTGCGGGAATTTGTGTGTCTGCTGTCATTTTAGATGCCCTCCACGCCCAATTCCCTCAATTCGGGAGCGGCGTTTGTTTGCAAGAAGTTGAAAATCAGCACGATGAGAATCCCTTCGGCGATTGCCAGCGGAAATTGTGTCACGGCAAAAATTCCGGCGAAGGTGAGCCACGACCCCAAAAAACCGGTCTGCGGATTGGGGAATGCCAATGCCAGCTGAGTAGAGGTGATGATATAAGTCATCAAATCGGCAACAAAGGCGGTGAGAAAAACACT
>CAZMXX010000122.1:0-9575 GCA_964570315.1 uncultured Anaerolineaceae bacterium
CAATTCCTCTCCCCCATCAATGGGGGAGTACCCTTGACGCAAATTCTATGGATGCCGGGGGGCGTCGGTGTACCTTTCCCCGACAAAATATTTGCTCAAATTTACCACACGGGATTATAATCCACTTTCGTGTGGGCTTGTAGTTTTTGGTGGTCAGTTATTAGTTTTCTGTCTGCGCTGACAACTGACCACTGAGGACTGACAATTATTTTAGCAGAGGAGAAGACGGATTTATGTCTCAACGGAACATTCGTGTATTAATCGGCATTATCCTGCTTACGGCGGTCACAGTTTGGGTCAGTACCGGCGATTTGCAGTATACCGTGCCGAAAAATGTGGAAAGCGGGTTGGGCAGCGATGCACCCTGGTGGGCGCCGCTATTATTCTGGCAGGGTGACCAACAGCGCAGCATCCGCGTGCATCAAGGTCTGGACTTGGTGGGCGGAACTCAAATTGTGCTGGAAGCGCAACAGACCACCGATGACAACGGCAATCCCATCAACTTTAAAGATGTGATGGAACCGGCTCGCGTCATCATCGAAAACCGGGTGAGCGGCGGTTTGGGGGTGGTGGAACCACTGGTGCAAATTGAGGGGGACAACCGCATCATTGTGGAACTGCCCGAAGTGAAAGACCCCGACCAAGCCATCAGTTTGGTGAAGGAAACCGGGCGGTTGGAATTTGTGGAAGCGTTGCAAACGCCGCTCCGCGAAGGCGACCGCATCATCACCACCGAAGCGTTGCGGCTGGCGGGCGGGGCGGTTGCCACCGATACTTCCACGTACCCTGACCGCGTTTTCAAAACCGTGATGACTGGCTCCGGGTTGAAAGATGCGCAGGTGGAAATTGATACCCGCACCGGCGCGCGCACCGTCGGCTTCACCCTTTCTGCCGAAGGGAACAAGATTTTCGGCGAATACACCAAAGAGCATGTCGGCGATTTCCTCGCCATTGTGTTGGACGGGGTGGTCATTTCCGCGCCGCGCATCAACGCCTACATCACCGGCAGCGGGCAAATCACCAGCGGCAATCCCGCCGGTTTCGGGCGTGCGGAAGCCGAAGATTTAGCCATTAAACTGAAATACGGGGCATTGCCCGTCCCGCTCAAAGTCATCGAAAATCGCACCATCGGTCCGAGCCTCGGTCAGGAATCGCTGGCAAAAAGTTTGCGCGCCGGCGCCATCGGGCTGATTGTCGTGCTGCTCTTTATGCTGATTTACTATCGTGTCCTCGGTTTCTTCGCCAGTCTAGCGATGATTCTGTACGGATTAATCAACTTCTCCCTCTATAAACTCTTGCCGGTCACATTGACCGTCCCGGCAATTACCGGTTTCATCCTCACCATCGGGATGGCGGTGGACGCCAACATTCTGGTGTTTGAGCGGATGAAAGAAGAATTGCGCAGCGGGCGGCGGCTGAAAAGCGCGATGGAAGCCGGCTTCAGCCGCGCCTGGCCCTCCATTCGGGATGCGAACTTGAGCACGCTCATCACCGCGTTCATCCTTTTCTGGTTCGGCTCCAACTTCGGGGCGAGCATCGTCAAAGGGTTTGCGGTCACGCTGGCTATCGGGGTGCTCATCAACCTGTTCACCGCGGTGACGGTCACCCGCGCGTTGCTGCGTTTCGCCATCGATGTCTTCGGCGGCGCCATTGACCGCAATCGCCGGTTGTGGTTGGGTTTGAAGGAAGATGCGCAAGTCTCCGTGCCGCAGTGGGTCAGCGGCGCATTCCAAATTGTGCAAAAACGGAAATGGTTCTATCTTTTCTCCACCATTATCATTGTGCCGGGGTTAATTGTTATGGCGATTTCGTATGCGGAAATCGGATCGCCTTTCCGGATGGCAATCGACTATACCGGCGGTACAATTTGGGAAATGGCATTTAACCAGCCGGTGGATACGGCAGCCGTGCGCGATATTTTCGTCAATGATGGGTATACCAACACCTCTGTCCAAACCGTCGAAGGCGAAAACACCATTCTGGTGCGCACCAAAGATATGTCCGTGGAAGAAAAACAAGCGCTCATTGCAGACGTCAACGCGAACATCGGGCAGTTTGAGGAACGCCGTTTCCAAGCTATCGGACCGACCGTCGGGCGGGAGGTCACCCGTGCTTCAGGTGTGGCGGTGGTGGTTGCCTCGCTGGCGATTCTGTTGTTCATTTGGTATGTCTTCCGCACCGTGAGCAATCCGTTCCGCTTCGGCGTGAGCGCCATTGTGGCGATGTTGCATGACGTGTTGGTCACCGCGGGGTTATTCTCGTTTGCGGGGCTGATTTGGGGCTGGGAGGTGGATACCCTGTTCCTCACCGCCATTCTGACCGTCATCGGGTATTCCGTGAACGATACCATTGTTGTGTTCGACCGCCTGCGCGAAAATTTGCCGCGCCGCCGCTCGGAAGGGTTCGAGATGGTGGCAAATCGCAGTTTGCTGGAAACACTGCATCGCAGTTTGGCAACCTCCATCAGCACCCTGTTTGTCGTCGGTGCGGTGTTGTGGCTCGGTGGTTCCACCACCAAGCAATTTATGGCGGTGATGTTCGTCGGCATTACCAGTGGGGCGTATTCGTCCATCTTCAACGCCACACCGATGCTGGTGAGCTGGCAAAAAGGCGAATTCTCCCGCATCTTCAAACGCGGTGGCAACGCCAAACGAGCAAAAGCTGCGAATTAATTTCGCCCATCAAAAAACGACCGGATGGTTCTTCATCCGGTCGTTTTTGGTTTTAAACCGATGACAATTTACCCCAAAACTTTTGCCGTCAGTTTGGGCAGCACCTCCGTCACATCATGGTGGATGACCACTGCCGCTTGGGCGTCCAAATAAGTCTCCTGATAGTTGACGATGATGATTTTTGCGCCGTGCTGAAGCGCGTCGTGCGGGAGTTCGGAAATGGGGGCAACTTCCAGCGACGACCCCACCACCAGAATCACATCGGCTTGCGCGGCGGCATTTCGGGCTTCAAACAGAGGCTGCACGGGCAATTGCTCGCCGAACAGAATCACATCCGGTTTGAGCGGTCCGCCGCAGGCATCGCAGGTGGGGATGGCGTCGCCGTTTATGAGCGCCGTCATAATTGCGCTGGCATCGTGCGGTTTGTAGCAGCGCACGCATGTGGCGCTCCGAGTGTGCCCATGCACCTCCAGCACGTGCTCGCTATGGGCGGCTTGGTGCAACCCGTCAATATTCTGGGTGATGATGGTTTTGAGTTTCCCCGCCGCTTCGAGTTCTGCCAACGCGAGATGCGCGGCATTCGGCTTGGCGCTCAAAATTTGTTTCGACAGTGGGCGCACCCAATTGTAAAAATCTTCGGGATGCTGGCGAAAGGCAATGATGGATGCCACATCCATCGGATTGACCTGATTCCACAACCCGGAACCGGGACTGCGAAAATCCGGAATGCCGGAAGGGGTGCTGATACCTGCGCCGGTGAGTGCAATAGCATATTGAGCGGATTGAATTAATGCCGCCGCCGTTTCAATTTGTTGGTTAAAATCGTTCATAATGCCCCAAAATTCCTTTCTATGTGATTTGAAATACCGGAACCAGTTTTTCAAATTGCTGTGTCACAATATGATTGGGTTCCAGTTCGACGATGGCTGTTTTTGCTTGTACCGCCTGATGCGCCAATTCCGGCGCGGGTGAAATGATGCCCCACAATTCCGTTTGCAGAATGTTTTTCATTTGCGTGAGGGTGAATCCGTGCCCGGTGCGGCTTCGGTTCACCACCACCGACCCGATGTGGCTGGTATTCAAGCCGACATCGGTGACATATTGCAGGATGCGGCGCGTTTGGTCAAATGCCAGCAAATTCGGTTCCGTGACCAGACAAACTTGATGGCACATTTTCAACACTGTGGTGATGGTGGCAGTCAATGCGGTTCCCAAATCAATAAAAATATAATCGGCGGTGGTGTCCACAATATTCAAAATTGATTTGGCTTGTTTGGGTTCAATGGGCTGATAGCGGGCATACACCCCGTGCACCGGCGGCAGCAGCGCCAACCCGGAGGCGTGGGTGATGATTGCGCGTCCCAGCGCTTCCGGGGTGATGGGGGCAACTTTGTTGCGCAACAGAGTGAGCAAATCGTTGTTGGTGGCAACGCCGAGCATCTGGCAGATATTGCCGCCGGACGATTTCAGGTCAACCAGCATCACTTTTTTGCCGCTTTTTTGCAGGAGCAACCCCACATTGAGCATCAGTGTGGTCAGCCCGATGCCCCCTTTCGCGCCTAAAAATCCCACCAGTCGCCCGTGAGGCTGCACCGTCCGAGCCTCTGCGGGGGGTCTGGTGGCGAGCTGGGCTTTTATCCGCGCGATTAATTCGGCGGGCATCACCGGCTTGGTGACGTAATCGTTCGCGCCCGCTTCAAAGCCCGCAACTTTATCCTGCACCTGCGATTTTGCGGTGAGCATGATGATGGGAATGTGGCGGGTTTGAGGATTCTCGCGGATGCGGCGAGTCACTTCATAACCGTCCATGCGGGGCATCATCAAATCTGACACAATTAAGTCCGGGATGTGTTCTTCCGCTTTGGCGACGCCTTCAAAGCCGTTTTGCGCCACCAAAATGTTGAACCCGGCTTTGCGTAACGTGTAACCCAGTAGCTTCAGCGCGTTGACATCGTCATCAATTATCAGGATGGTACTCATTGGATGCTCCCAGTGGGTGATTTTTGTGACCCGGATGTTGGTAATTCTACAAAAAAGGTACTGCCTTTGCCCACTTCACTTTGTGCCCACAGTTTCCCGTTGTGGCGCTCAATCAATTCACGGGCAATGTGCAGCCCCAGTCCACTTCCTTCCGCGGAACGGGTGCTGTGTTCTTCCACTTGATAAAACTTGCTGAAAATACGTTCCAACTCCTCTGTGGGAATTCCGATGCCGGTGTCGGAAACGCTGATGAGCACCGAATCACGCTGGGCTTTGGCTTGCACCACCACTTTCCCTTTTTGCGGGGTGAATTTGATGGCGTTTCCGATGAGGTTGGTCATCACTTGCTCCAACCGAATTGGGTCGCCCAAGACGAGGGGCAGTGTTTTGGGCAGTTTGCCGGTAACGGTGACTTTTTTCTTGTGGGAGAAACCTTGCAATTGCAAAATGGTTTGGTTGATGACGGTGATGATGTTGACCGGCTTCATTTCGATGCCGAGCGCATTGGTTGAAATGCGATTCAAATCGAGCAGGTTGGACACCAGTTCCGACAGATGGTTCGCCTGCCGCTCGATGATGGTCAGAAATTCGCGCCGAGTGGCTTCGTCGGGGACATCGCCGCTCAGAATCAGGCGGATAAACCCTTGAATGGAAAAGAGCGGGGTGCGCAATTCATGCGAAATTGTGGAGATAAAATCGTCTTTCAGCCGCTCAAGTCGCCGTTCATAGGTTATGTCATGAATCAGGCGCACCTCGCCGAGCAATTGCCGGTTTTCATCTCTCACGGGGGTGGCGATGATGCGCAGGGTCGTTTCCTCTTTGCCCGGCAGCTGCACGTCGCTGGCGAGTTGCCCGGTGTGCTGATTGCGTTTGAGCGGTGCGGCAATCAGCTTCAGTTTTGAGGGCATTTTGGGGTTGTTGATATTTTTCCCCAGAATGTCGGCGGTGCGCATATTCAACATGCGCGCCAGCACCGGATTCACCGTGATAATATTGCCTTTGCGGTTGATGAGCAACACGCCGTCCGCCATATGCTCAAGAATGGCGCGGGTGCGATGCTCTTCAAACGAGACTTTTTGAAAGAGACGCGCGTTTTGGATGGCGATGGCGGCGTGATTGGCGGCGATGCTCAACAGCCGTTCCTGCGCCTTGCCGAATGCGTGGGCGCGGGTATCGTCCAGATTGATTGCCCCGATAATTTCGCCTTGAAACACCAGCGGAACCACCACCAGCGAGCGAATGGAATGGTCGAAAAAGATGAAATCGGGGTCGGTGCGGGTGTCCGCCACATAGATGGTTTTTTTACGGGCGACGGCTTGCCCGGCAGCGCCTTCCCCCACAGCCAGCCGCGCCGCGTTTTGCCATCGTTTTTTGATGCCCGCCGCCGCTTTGATTTCCAGATATTTCCCGGAATCATCCAGCAGAAACAGGACGCAGGCGCGGCAATCGACAATTTCTTTGACGGTGGTGACGATGTTGTGCAGCAACTCATCCAATTGCAGCGGCGAAGTGGAGATGATTTGGCGCGAAAGGGTGTACAGCGTGCTGACTTCCATCAGGCGTTGTTGCGTTTGCTGTAACAAGTCAAGTTGGTTGATGATGATGGCGGCTTGGTTCGCCAACGCTTGCGCCAGTTGGGTGTCATTGTCCGAAAAATGCCGCTGGAAACGACGGTCGTACACTTCCAGCAATCCCAGTTTGTGGGATGTATCGCCCAGCGGGATTGCCAAAATGCTTTGCCAGCCGTACCGCGCCCAATAGTGTTCATTCGTGTTGGCATTCAGCCGGGATACTGCAACCCGCTTTGACACTGGCTCCATGTTTTTCATCACCTGCATGCCGATGGGGTCACTGGCGAGGGGGATGGGCTGGTGCAAATTGCGCCACGTGCGGGGTGGTGTGTCGGGAGCGGGGGCAACATATTCCGCGATAGCGGTCAGGGTGTTGCCGGCGCTGTTCCAGCGGGAAATGGTGCATGCGCCCACGTCCAGCGCCTCGGTGATTTTCTCCACCAGCGCGTTGATGGCATCGGTGACTTTCCCCCCCCGGCTGAGTGCGGCGTTGGTTTCCAGCAATATTTGTTTTTCTTTGTCTTGATGCGCCACGGTTGTTTGGAGGTCGGCAGCATCCAGCAACATCGTCAATTCGCTGGCAACCGCATCCAAAAACGACAAATCGGTGAGGGTGTACGGCTGCAATCCGTGATTGAGGATTTGGATGATGCCCAATACCTGCTGTTGTTTCAGCATGGGGGCAACCATTTCTTCATGCACATCGGAGATTTTGGGGGGCAGGGAATAAGTGATGCGATGCGAAATTTGCGGTGAGCCGGTGACCAACGCCTGTTTCACGGAGCTGTCGATGCCGGAAATGGTTTGAGCCAGCCCGGCTTTTTCTTTTTCGGTCGGCTTGGTGTTGATCCATTGCGCAACGGGTAAACTGAACAGCCCGGAAACATCAGTGGTGAGGTATAAATTCACGCTGGAATTGTAAAAAACGTCTGAAAGCAGGGCGACCACGTTTTCCATCAATTGCTTGGAATTGGAAATATCTTGCGCCATCGCCGGTAATTTTGAAAGAGCGCCGATGCGCTGATGCTGGGAAGAAATGTTCGATGTTTCCCCCAGAATTGCCATCACCTGCGTTTGAGTGGCGCTAAAAAACTGCCAGAATTCCGGATTCTGGCGGGGGAGCAGTTCGGCGGTGGATTGAAAAAGTGCGGCAATTTTTAACAGCGGCAGGTTCAATTGAACCAACGCGGGGAAAATGTCATCTCGTCTGCCATTTGAGGTGAGGATTTGCAGCCAGTATGGCATATGTTCAGCGTCGATGATGCCTTGCGCGGCTTGTTGTAATTTCGGCAAAGAATCATGAAGCCATTGCTGAAACGCAATATGTTTTTGAGTGCGATCCGATAAACTGTGGATGGTGGTTGCCACAGGTATATTCCCCTAGTAAGACAGTGTAGCATTTCATACATGGTAGCATAAAGCACATGTGATGGCAAGCATCCATGTAGTTTGGGAAAATGCGGGGGCAATTTTTGCGTTCACTGTTTATTAGGGTAATATTGTGATTGAAAATTACGAAACAGGACTAATTTTATGCTGACAGATTTAGCCAGAAAATATACGCGCATTTTTATCGAACCGATTGCCCGCTTTATCGGATGGACGGGTATTTCCCCCAATTTTATCACCGTGGTGGGATTTCTGCTCACGGTAGGGGTAGCCGTGGTGATTGGGATGGGGCATCTGCGCATCGGCGGCTTGCTGATTGTGCTGGCGGCGGGCTTCGATGCGGTTGACGGCACACTCGCCCGCACAATGGGACGCACCAGCCGCTTCGGGGCGTTCCTCGATTCCACCCTCGACCGTTTTTCGGAGGCGATCATCTTTTTGGGGTTGTTCATTTTTCTGGCAGGGCAGGGGGCGCAAACCGAACTGGTACTGATTTATATGACCATCGTCGGTTCGCTGATGGTGAGTTATGCGCGCGCCCGCGCGGAAGGCATCGGGGTGGAGTTGAAACGCGGTTTGCTCACCCGTTTTGAGCGCGTCGGCTTGCTGGTGATTGGGCTGGTCTTCAACCAATTGCTGGTGGTGTTGTGGATTTTGGCAATCTTCTCCAACTTCACGGCGGTTCAGCGCATCTATCTGGTGTGGCGCATCACCGGCGGCGAGTTGGGCGGATAAAATTTTGGCAAAAAGAAAAGCCTGTCACCCGAATGGTGGCAGGCTTTTTTGTTGTGCGAAAAACTATTCTGCCCGGCGGGCGATGGTGTGCAGACCGGCATATCCCAGCCCGATGATGAAGACCAGCGAGAGAAGTATCAGCGGCAGAACGTTGGTGGACGTGTCTCGGTCATCTCCGGTGGTGGGAATGAGCGCGCTCGCGCCATCGGTGGCGGCAGTGCCCGCCGAGCTGCTCGCCGGTTGCCACGTGGCAACGAGCCGTTGGGGCGAATATTGCTGGTCGTACACGAGGGTGACTTCGCCGCTTAGCGTGGTATCGCCCAAACTGTCGGCGGCAGTGGCGGCGATGGTGAACGTGGCGGTCTCGCCGGTGGGCAGGGTGTCAATTGTGCCGAGAATGGTATTTTCGCTGACATCCGCTGTGCCGGTGGACGCTTCGACGGCGGTGGGGGTGATGCCGTCCGGCAGAACCACCTTCAGGGCGATGTTCGTCGCCTCGCCCCCGCTCTGATTTTTCACCATCACCGAAAATGACGTCGCCTCACCCGCGTGCGCGGTCATTTCGGTGGCATCCATCATCAATATTACGGGCAGGGGCGCGTCCCCCCAGCGGAAACCCAAGTTGACGGTATCCCCGGCGGTGTTCACCTGCCAATCCTCGTTGACGGGATGCGCGTCGGGCGGCAGTTTGAGCCGCAACCGTGCCGTGCCATCCCCCAGACCCATAAATTGGAAAAAGCCGTTGCTGTCCGACATTGCCTCCAATGACCAGCCGCCGCCATCCAGCACCACGGGGATGCCCGCCTGCGGCGCGCCCGCGCCGGTGTAATCCACCACGTAGCCGGAAACAACGCCCGTTTTGGGCGCAACCACCGGCTGACTGACCGTCACGGCGGCGGATGTTGCCGTCGGGATGGGCGTCGCGGTGGGGATGGTGGTCGGCGTGGGGCGTTGTGCCTGCGCGGTGGGTGCGTTCGTCAGCATTGAGGCGACGATGAGCAATACGGCGACTGCAAATATGGATAGCGGTAATCTTTTCATTTCACACCTCAGCTTATGTAAACTATATTGGCATTATAACGGATTTTCGGGTATTTTGCAAGGGTGTTTTCGCAGATGGCAGGGCTGTTGCAAAATAAATTTTAAGGTTGGTGTTTTCCGTGATTTCGCGCTGTGGGGCGGCTCGCGAGCCGCCCCTACGAATTTTCTCCTGATTTTGACGAAAAAC
>CAZMXX010000123.1:0-9568 GCA_964570315.1 uncultured Anaerolineaceae bacterium
CCGCGCGTTTGTTCTGTTGCCGTCTCCTGTGCCACACGTGGCTCGTCTTTTGTAGCCGCGGCAGATTCCGCCGCCTCGCCACCACGGCGCGGAATGCCGCAGCCCATACCGCTTCCGCGCCGCGCAAGCCAGGATGCAGATGCGCCACATGCAATTTCAGGTTCAGCACGGGCGACATCCGGCGCAAAATATGCAGCAGTGCGAGCGAATCGGGTCCGCCGGACACCCCCACCACAACCGTGTCACCGGCATCCAGCAAGTGATGGCGGGCGCAGAATTGAGCCACGGGGTCATACAGGGTCATCGGCGCACCTACCGTTGCAACCGGCGAGCGGTGGATTTCAGTTGATGCGCGAGCGGCGAGCGGTCTAAAAATATCTTCTGCCGCTCGGTGTCGGGGGCGGTGTGGGCGATGGTGGTCAGCAGCGCTTCGGCGCGGTGGAAGGCTTCGTGCGCCTGCGGCGCGCGGTTCAGCGCCAAAAACGGTTCAATCATCGCCAGTTCGATTTCGGTTTCCAGCAGTTTGTGGCGGGCGGGCTGAACGATGTCCCGCGCTTGCAACAACAGCGTGATGGCATGTTCATACTGCTGGTTGTGGGTGGCTAGCTGCGCCGAAATGCAGAGGGTGCGGGCGTGGTATGCCTTCATATTGCTGGGAATGATGAGCGCAATCAGGCGGGTGATTTTGCCCGCCACATCGTCCCAGCGTCCGACGGCGGCATATCCGGCGAGCAATTCGGTCAGGATTTCCACCTGGTCGGCGGCGAAACCCAGCCCGTGCATTTCATCCAATTCCGCCAGAAATATCGTCTCCGCTTTGCGGTCATCGCCGTGCAGCCGGTGCGCCACGCCGAGCAACCGTCGGGCGCGGCTTGCCCACACAGGCGAGCCGGTGCTCTCCGCCAGCGATACCGCCTGCTCAACCACCATTTCCGCCGCGCTGACATCACCCAGGGCGAAATGATATTCCCCCATCCCCAGCAAGCCCATCGCCTGCCAAATACTGTTGGTCAGTTGGGTGGAAATGATGGTCGTCTCGGCGAATTTATCCGCCGCGAGCGCGAAATCACCCTGCACCAGCGCATTATATCCGCTGCGATAGCTGAAGGTGGGCGCCCAGTTGAGGTCGCCGGTGCGCTGCTGGAGGTCGCTGGCTTCGCGGCAGATTTGGTCGCTGTGCCGGTAATCTGCCAGCCAATGGTATGCCGTGGCGAGCCAACCATATGTTTTCATCAACCCCTGATAATTGCCGATGTCCCGCCATGTCCCGGCAACTGTTTCGAGCCGCTCGATGCTGGCGGTCACTTCGCCCTGATAAAGGATGACCGCCGCCAACCCGTCTTTGCTGCTGGTGATGCGCGGCGTGTTGCGCAATGTCTGGGCAATCTCCAGCGCTTCATGGAAATAGGAGCTGGCATCGGTGAGTTGCCCCATGTTGAATTTAAATTCGCCCAATTGGTTGAGCGTGTCCACCAGCCCCAACTTGTCATCCGATTTGCGGGCAATACTGAGCGCCTGTTCAAAATAGGGCGCGGCGTGGCTGAATTTGTGGTATCCGGCGTAAATATTGCCCAGTTCCGCCAGCACGCGCATTTGAATGGGCAGGTTTTGATTGGCTTTCGCCAGCGCCAACGCCTGTTCAAAATCGGCGCGGGCTTCATCCACCCGTCCCATCCGTTTGAGGATATTTCCCCGCCCTTCATGGATTTTGGGGAGCACGTCCGGCTCCAGTTCACTCACCAGCAGGGAAGTGGAAAGGGCTTGGGTGTAAAATTCGATGGCGGTCTGATTGTCGAAGGCGGCTTTGGCAGCTTCGGCGGCGCGGATTTGGTAGGTCAGCGCGCGGTCCCACACCTCGCCCTGTTCATAATGATGCGCCACAATCCCGGCGTATTCCTCTCCGCGCAGATAATACAGCGGCGCCATATTGTCGGCGATGCGTTTGTGGTAAATGCGGCGCTGTTGAATGAGCAGCGTATTGTACGCCGTCTCATAGGTCAGCACATGTTTGAAGATATATTCTTTCTCACTGGTGCTGTTCCGCTCGCGGATGAGTTCGGCTTCCACCAAATCTTCCAGATAATTTTCAAATTCGGTGGCATCGGTGGTCACATCTTCCGTCACCGCTTTGAGCACCGAGCGGCTGAACACCCGCCCGATGACGGCGGCAATTTGCAGTAATCGTTTTTCGGGTTCGTCCAGCCGGTCAATGCGGGCGGTGAGCACGCCGGTGAGCGTTTCGGGGATGTCGATGTCCACCACCGGGCGCACCACCACCCAGTGGTCGTCCCGGCGGACGATGGTTTCATCTTCGATTAAACTGCGCAGCACCTCTTCCACAAACAGGGGATTGCCCTCCGCGCGGCTGAGGATGAGATTCTCCAGCGCGTCGGGTAAATCTTCCACATGGAGCAGCCGGTCAACCAGCGAGCGGCTCTGGGCTTCGGTGAGCGGGTCGAGCTGGATTTTGGCGAAAAACGGGGCGAAGGTTTTAGCGGCGGTTTCCATCACCTGCCAAAAGGCAGATTCTTTTTCCGGGCGGGTGATGCAGATGACGAGTACGGGCAACCGTTGGGGCAACGCCAGCAGATGTTCAATCACCTGCACGGAGCTGGCGTCCGCCCAGTGGAGGTCTTCAAAAACCAGCACCAGCGGTTGCGCTTCCGCCGCTACTTCGACCCATTCCGCCACGGCGTTGAACATACGCTGCTGCAACATCTGGGGGTCGGACAGGGGGAGCGCCTGCGCCGTCTTTTCATCCAACTTCACCCCGATGAGCACCGCCAGATAGGGCAGGATTTCATCGGCGCGGTCGCCGAAACGAGCTTGTCCCACCGCCTGTAAATTCTGCCAAAGGACGTCAGTGGAGGTTTCTGGGGACACCTGCAAATAGGCGCGCAGAATTTCGATGATGAGCCGGTAGCTCTGATTCTGCCGGTACGAGAGTCCGCGCCCTTCGAGCCACAGCACGCCCGCTTCGGCGTTCTGCTGGCGCACTTCCGACACGAGACGCGATTTTCCCAGCCCCGCTTCGCCAACCACCGCCACGATGCTCCCCTCGCCCTGCCGAACGGCGGCAACCCGTTCCTGCAAAGCGGTACTTTGCGCTTTGCGCCCCACCATCGGCGCGCGCAAGCCGCCCACGCCCTGTTTGGCGCGCTGATGTTTCACGCCTTTCAGTTCGTATACCAGCAGGGCATTGCGCTTCCCTTTGACCTGCACAGGCTGGCGCGTTTTAAATGTAAATAGTTGCTGGGTGAGGTAGTATGTATCCTGACTGACCAGAATTTCCCCCCGCTCGGAGACGCTTTCCAGCCGGGAAGCCACGTTGACGGTATCGCCCATCACCGTGTACCCCCGTTTGCGGCGCGTGCCCACCAGCCCGGCGATGACCACGCCGGTATTGATGCCGATATGAATTCCCAGCGGCTCGATGAGCGGCGCGGGCGGGTTGCGGTTGAATTCCTCCAGCCGTTCCTGCATCGCCAGCGCGGCATGGAGGGCGCGTTCCGGGTCGTCTTCGTGCGTGCGGGGCGCGCCGAAAACCGCCATGATGGCATCGCCCATGTATTTGTCCACGTAGCCGTCGTATTCATACACCACATCGCTGAGCATATCCAGACAGCGATTGACCACCTGAAGTACCCGTTCCACCTGCGCGGGCGTTTCGGCGCTGTCATTCAGCGCGGTGAAACCGGAAATATCGGCGAAGAGCACCGTCACTTGCTTGCGCTCACCTTCAATTGCGCCACTGACGAACGAATCATCGGGCACATCAATTGCCAACCCATTGCCGCACCGTCCGCAATAGGCAAATCCAACCGGATTTTCAAAACGGCAAATCTCGCATTTAACCATTTAATGTCCTTTAAATCCAAACAGATTGCATCACGATGATATTACAATTACCCCATTGTGTCAACGGGATAATGGTTCAACTGTATTGCGCCCTGCCCTGCTTGTGGTATAATCCCTTAGCTTTGCCCGCGCGAGGCGATAATTTTTGATTCACAGACAAAGGACGCAAGAAACCAATGTTTAAACCGCTCAACGCTCTGCTCGGTCTCTTCTCGGTAGATGTGGGAATTGACCTCGGCACCGCCAACACGCTGGTGTATGTTAAAGGAAAAGGAATTGTCATCAATGAACCGTCGGTGGTTGCCATTGACAAAAAAACCAAACGTGTGCTGGCAATCGGCGTGGAAGCGAAGGAAATGGTCGGGCGCACCCCGGCGAATATCATCGCCATTCGCCCCCTGCGCGACGGCGTGATTTCCGAATTTGAAGTGACCGAAAGTATGCTGGAATATTTCATCCGCAAAGTGCACCAGCAGACCATGCTCCCCGTGCCGCTGTACGCGCCGCGGGTGGTGGTCGGTATTCCCAGCGGCGTCACCGAAGTGGAAAAACGCGCCGTGCATGACGCCGCGCAGTCGGCGGGGGCGCGGCAAGCCTTTTTAATTGAAGAACCGATGGCAGCGGCGGCAGGCGCCGGGCTGGCAGTCACCGAACCCATCGGCAGCATGATTGTGGACATCGGCGGCGGCACAACCGAAGTTGCCGTCTTTTCACTGGGCGGCATCGTGGTCAGCAAATCCATCCGCGTGGCAGGGGATGAGATGGATGAAGCCATCATCAACTATGCCCGCCAAAAATACAACTTGCTCATCGGGCAGCGCATGGCAGAGCGGGCAAAAATCACCATCGGTTCCGCCTACCCCCTGCCGGAAGAACAAACCATCACCCTGCGCGGGCGAAACCTCATCACCGGCTTGCCCGACGCCATCGAAGTTTCCAGCGTGGAAATCCGCGAAGCATTGGCGGACGACGTCTCCACCATCATTGACGCGGTGCGCAGCGCGCTGGACGACACCCCCCCCGAACTGATTGCCGACCTGATGGAAAACGGCATCACCCTGGCGGGCGGCGGCGCATTGCTGCAAGGGCTGGCGGAACGCCTTTCGGAAGAAACCAAAATTCGGGTGCGTGTGGCGGAAGACCCGCTCACCTGTGTGGCGCGCGGCGCGGGGCTGGTGCTGGAAGACCTGCACAAATACGCCAAAATTCTCACCGGATTACAGCGCGGCAGTACCATCCACCAATAATCCGGTCACACGGATAATCTTGCCCGTAAACCCAATGTTCCCCCGGTTTGAAATGGGTCACAGGGTATTGCGGGCTTTATTTTTGCGGATACACTGATGGACAATCGAGACAATCGGGGGCTGTTACTGGCGATTTTCGCCGCATTGATATTTCTGGGATTTGCATTAGACCGGCTGGGCTACATGGCGCCGGTGCGCTTGGCGTTGCAATCCGTTTTCCAACCGGCGGAAATCGCCGTGTCCGGCGCGGCAGAACGCGCCACCGAACTCAGCCGGCAGCAGCAATCGGTGGAAACCCTGCAACAGCAAAACGCCGATCTGCAGGCGGAAGTCAATCGGCTGCTGATTGAAAACATCCAACTGAAGGAACTTGAGCGCGAAAATCAACGGCTGCGGGAATTATTGAACTACACCCGCAACAATCCGGGCATCAGTTTCGCCACCGCCTCGGTCATCGGGCAAGTCATCGGCAACGACCCCAACAATTTTCTCTACACCATCTTCATTGATGTCGGCGCGAATGACGGCGTTGCCAAAGATATGCCCGTCGTCACCCATCGCGGGCTGGTCGGCAGAGTGACCAACGTCAACGCCAACACCGCCGAAGTCCTGCTCATCATCGACCCCGCCAGCTCCGTGAACGCTCTGGTGCAAAATACCCGCGTGCAGGGCATCATCACCGGCGAATTGGGCGGCACGCTCACTATGGAACGCATTCCGCAGGGGGAAACGGTCTCCCCCGGCGATTTGGTGCTCACCTCCGGGTTGGGCGGCACATTCCCCGACAAACTGGTCATCGGGCAAATCACCGAGGTTTTTCAGCGGGATTTGGATTTATTCCAAACCGCGCGGGTGCGCTCCACCGTTGATTTCGGCGATTTGAGTACCGTGCTGGTGCTCACCGCCTTCCAGCCCAAATTGCCGGAGATTACCGCGCCGGGGACCACGGGAGGGCAAAATTAGCGGATACATCATCGCCGGAATATTAATTGCGTTGAGCGTGGCGCAGATGTCGCTTGCGCCGTATCTCAGTTGGCAAACCGTGCATCCCAACTTTCTGCCCGTCGCGGTGATTGCGTTGAGCCTGCTCAAACCTTTTACGCAGGCAATGGGCTGGGCATTCGTCGCCGGGGTGATGCTCGATGTATTTTCCGGCGCGCCGTTCGGCGTCTTCACCGTCAGCATGCTGATAGTTGCCGCCGCCGCCAATTTCTGGTACGATCGTTTCACCCCGTCCGTGATAATTTTGCCGGTGGCGCTCGCCTTGCCGTACAGCCTCTTGTTTGATGTGGTCAGTCTGATAATCCAGCAAATTCTCGGCAGACCCTTCGCCTGGAGCGGCACATTATTGCAGTTGATATTCTCGGTGGCACTGATGAACATTCCGGTTATGCTGGTGCTCTATCCGCTTTTTCACCGGCTGAATCGCCCGACATCATCGCAGGAATTTACCCTTTGAAAAAGGAGTGTGCCGCTATATATAGCAAATCGTTTCCGAAAAACACTATATATAGTACACCAACGCTTGAAATTCCACTCGGAATACGGTATAATTCAGGCACACACTAATTTTCGGTGATAGCGTATCAAACGAAGTTTAGAATTTTAATATTGCAAGCCTTCATCGTGCTGGTATTTTTGGCATTCGTGGTGCAGTTATGGCGATTGCAAATTCTGCAAGGGGAAACCTACCGCCAACTCGCCGACCAAAACCGCTTTCAAACGGTGGAAGTGGATGCCCCCAGAGGCATCATCTACGACAGAAACGGCAAACTGCTGGTGCGAAACCGCCCCATTTTCAACGTGGCGATTGTGCCCGCCTATCTGCCGGAAAACACCTCCGCGCGGGCGGACGTTTTCGCCCAGTTGGCAGACCTGTTGCAATTGCCCGTCACCAATGGCGGTGTGCGCGACATACCCGACCATAACGCTTATTTCCGGTCGTTTCTGCATCACGAATATACCCGCCTGCCGGGGCGACAAGTGCGCAATGCCCGCAGCCGAAAATTCACCAGCTCGCCGCAGGGCATTCAGGATGCGGTGGAAGCCGCGCCGCCATTTGCGCCGTACCATCCCGTCGTCGTCGCGCAGGATATTTCGCCGGATGCCGCCGCCATCATCGAGCAAAACCGGCTGAACCTGCCCGGCGTTTTTGTGCAAACGGCATCGAAACGGGAATACCTGACCGGCGCACTCACCGCGGACATTCTGGGGTATGTGGGTCCCATTCCCCCAACGCAAACCGACCGCTATCAACCACCCCTCTATAACCCCAATGACGATGTGGGGTTGGTGGGATTGGAAGCCAGCTACGAAAGCCAGCTTCACGGTTCCAAAGGGGAAGAATTGGTGGAGGTGGATGTCACCGGGCGGAAAATCAAAACCGTCGGCACCACCCGCGAGGCGCAACCGGGCAACAATATCACCCTCACCATTGATACCGACCTGCAACAGTTCGTCACCGAGCAACTGCAAGCGGCAATCGACAACTCGCCGGGGCAATCGGGCGCGGTGGTGGTGATGAACCCGCAAAACGGCGAAATTTTGTCGATGGTCTCGCTGCCGACATACGACAACAACCTTTTCGCGGAGGGCATTTCCGCCCGAGAGTTCAGCCTGCTCACGGAAGACAAACGCACACCGCTGGTGAACAAAGCCATCGGTGGGCTGTATCCGCCCGGTTCCACCTACAAAATTGTGGTCGCGGCGGGCGCGTTGCAGGAAAAGACCATCACCCCCCGCCAGCAGTTTTTCTGCGCCGGGGTGCTGTATCTGCCCAATAAATTTTTTCCGGATGACCCGGACTTGGCGCAACCCTTCTACTGCTGGCTGCGTTCCGGGCACGGGAATCAGGATGTGGTTTCCGCGTTAGCCAACTCCTGCGATGTTTACTTCTATCAAGTCGGCGGCGGATATGAACCGGATGGATACGAGGGCTTGGGGGTAGACCGCATCATCACCTACGCCGAAGAATTCGGTTTCGGCGCGCCCACCAAAATCGACATTCCGGGTGAAGGCGCGGGACTCGTCCCCAGCCCGAAATGGAAACGGCTCAATTATGCGGAAACGTGGGTGACGGGCGACACCTACAATATGTCCATCGGGCAGGGGTTTGTGCTGGCGACCCCGTTGCAGGTGCTCAACGCCTATGCCGCCGTCGGCAATGGCGGCACGCTGTACAAACCGCATCTGGTGAAGGAAGTGCGCAACCCTCAGCAGGAATTGGTGTATCAGGCGACGCCGGAAGTGCTGAGAACGCTCAAAGTGGATGAAGAAAATCTCAACTGGGTGCGCACGGGTTTGGAAGCGGTAATTGACTGGGGTACAGCGGTTGATATAATAGATGTACCCGGCATCGCCGTGGCAGGGAAAACCGGAACCGCCGAATTTTGCGAACGCTATCCGCAGTGTTTGGACAAAGACGGGCGGGTGAAAACCAGCCACGCCTGGTTTGTGGCATACGCCCCCGCCGACAACCCGGAAATTGCAGTGGTTTCATTTGTCTATGCCGGCGGCGAAGGGTCATCGGTGGCGGCGCCGGTGGTGAACAACATTTTGCGCTACTATTTCGGGTTCGACCGCCCCGACGATACCGGCGACAACCCCGCAGATGACAACGGCGGTGCGGGCACAGCATACACCCGGTTTTCCGCCCGCGTCCTCGGCGCAGACACCTTCCCCGGCAATGTCAGCGCGGTGAACGGCTACGTGCGCGACACATCCGGCGCAGGCATCGCCGGGGTGACGGTGGAAATCATCGCCAATGGCGAGGTGGTGGCACAAGTGGTCACCGGTTCCAACGGACAGTTTGACTATAACGCATTGGATCCGCGTCTGGCAGCAGAATGGACGGTGCAGATGGTTGATTTCGCAGCCAAGCCCATCACCCTGATGCCAAGCGCGGCAACACGATACTATGTAGAATTTCAGGCGGAACAATAATCTATGGCTCCAGAGCGCGTTACAATCAAAGGCACCAGCAAGGGCGTAATCGTCACCATCGGTGCCGGAAATTGGCAAAACACCCTGCGCACATTGGCGCAAAAACTGGAACAGAAATCCTCCTTTTTCAAAGGGGGGCGCGTGGCGGTCTCCGTGGGCGACCGGCTATTGAATGCCGACGAAATCGCCGCAATGGGCGAATTGCTGACCGAACACCACATGACGCTGTGGGCGGTGCGCAGCAATGCCGAAGAGACCCGGCAAGCGGCAATTTCGCTGGGGTTGGAAGCTGAAGCGGACACCAAAAAATCGTCTACCCGCGCGCACAAAAGCGCGATGCCCAACACCCCCGGCGGCAGCAACGAAGTCGTCACCATCCGGCGCACGCTGCGCTCCGGGCAAACGATAGAAACGCTGGGGAACGTGGTCATCATCGGCGACGTGAACCCCGGCGCGCAAATCAAAGCGGGGGGATACGTCATCATCTGGGGGCGACTGCGGGGCAGCGTCATCGCCGGGGC
>CAZMXX010000124.1:0-5342 GCA_964570315.1 uncultured Anaerolineaceae bacterium
ACACCGATCTGATCACGCCAGTTATGATCGAGCAGCAAGGCAGCACCTGAATCCAGATAATCTGTGCGAATCGCTTTCTTGCTAACCTCCAGCGTCTCCATGCCAAACCAGCGCTCCACCGGCTTCTCCGACGCAAACGCCAACTCAACCGTGCGCGCTTCCACGTCAACCGCATCGCGTGACACTTTCAGCGAGCGTTCAAATTTCTCATCGCGCATGCGCGACATCAGCTTGTCATGCTTGTCCATTGCTTCCTCCATCGGCCTGAGCAATGCCAAGCTCGGCCAGCCGTTCGTTTTCGCGTGCAATTTCTGTCCAGACTTCCTCCGGATCGCGCCCCATATCCCGGATAATTTCCGTTCGTGATTTCAGGCCGAGTTCTATCGCTGAGGCATTCGCGTCCATATCCTTCTGCGGATCGACCCATGCCCATCGGCGAGGCTGAAACGTGACCTTCCTGAATTTCTCGAATTTCTCAGGCGGAAGTGCCTTGAGCAGGCCTGACTTTGTCGGAACCTTGAGTGTTCCAAGTGATAATTGAGCATCCAGCCATGTCAGAAAAACCGGCCGCATGAAATGATCGATGAGCCAGTTCTGCAACACTTTCCAGCTCTCTCGCTCTTCAAGCACACCGGCGCGGATGGATGAGTAGTTCACGCCCTCCAGGTCGTTGGCCAGTCCGTTATATGCCACACCCAGACCGGAGGCGATGCCACGCAACGTCGCCTTGATGAAATCGGGAAACTGCTGATGCGGATAGTCCGGATTGAATGCCGTGAAATCATATCCCTCCGGCAGCACCTCAAACACGCCAGGCTCTGCATCCTGAATGAATTCGCCAGTCTCAACGTCTTCATCATCCGCCATCGGCGCTGCACCTTCGCCTTCGGACGCCTTGAAAAATCCCATCTTCGAGGCACCGATGCGTGCGGCCACCACAGCCGCCTCTTCATAGCCATGCAGATTCTTCATGCGCACCAGTGCCGAAGCCATCCACGGCACACCACGCGTCTGGCCAATAGCCTCATGCAGATACAGATGGATGATATTTTCAGCCGGCACGCGCTCGCGCTTGCTGACCACACTGTAGCTCGACTGATACATGTCCACCGGCTCTTCCAGAAGGTGATAAGCCACAGGTCTGCCATGCTTGTCCACTTCCACACCCATGCGTATGCGATTTCCATTTGGCGCGACCTGATTCAGGCGAATATCCAGTCGTTCAGGATCAATCAACTGCAGGCGCACACCATACGGACCACCACTGATCCTGCGAACCAGACATTCGCCATCCGTGGCCACTGTAGCGACGATCAAGCGCAGCATCTCCGGCAACGTCATCTGCCCGGATGCATCACAGTCCAGACTCCATGCTTGCCATGCATCCTCGATGGCCTGCTGCGCCAGCTTATCCGGTTCACCGTTAGCGTCTGCCACGCGTGACTGCATGGCCACACCGGTAGGCCCAACGATGTTCTGCTGACACATTCGCACAAACCGGCGTGCATAGTCATTGTTGCGATATTGCTCGCGCGAGCGCGCACGGAGTGCCTGCAAGCCTTGCCATATATGCCACGCGGCAGGCTGCGCATGACTGCTCCAGCTTGTATTCAGTCGGGAAATGGCCGCCCCGGCATAGTTACGCTTGCGCCCCGATGTGGATACAGCGGATGCCCTTGCTTTCATTTTACGCTCGGCCATCCACGCATTGAGAATGCGGGAGCCTTGCTCGCGGTTTGGATTCTCCATCCCGATCGTCAGATCAGGGCGCAACGAAACCGGATGCGCGGCCATATCAGCGCATCCTTGTCAGCAGGCGACGGCGCGGCTTCTGGCCACTGGCCAGGCGCGCGGCATTCTGTTCCTGCTGATATAACTGGCGATACTTGCTGTACAGCGCCAGCAGATCAGCCTGCGAGTAGCGCGACAGCTGACGTCCGGCGATCGAATAGCTGGCTGCCTGCAAATAGTTCGGGTTTTCCATATACGCTTCGATCATGTCCAGCGTCTTCTTGACATGGCTGCGCGCATCGGCAGGCGATGACAGATTCGGCCTGATCGTCAGCGCGCCATGCGCAATGGTATAGGATTCGCTGCCTTTAACGGCCTTCACCGCCATGGTGTAATCACCGGCCGCGAAGGCCGCCGTCTCGGTGGCTGTGAATGCAATCAGATGACGGCCATCGCCGTTATCTGTACTGGTTTTGGTGTAATGATTGGATGCATCAGTAAGATCAACCCTGATCGACCAGCCATCCGCAGGCAGATAGTCCGGCTGACCCACAATCCATTTGACCGTGTCTCCGGCAAAAAACGATTGCGGCGCCTGCGTCGGAATACCCATGGCGCCACAGCATCAGTGAACATTTGTGAAATGTTCATGCAAAAATTTCAAAAAGTTTCAGCGGCGTTTGTTGATGATCTGCCTGATCCTTCGCTCGGTTAAGCCATATTTCGCCGCCAGCCTGTCCAGAGGAAGGCCATCGCGATAATCCGCACGGATGGCTGCATTACGTTCCGGCCGATTGCATGCCGGCACATAGACGATATTGCCAGACCACGTCCGGCGAACTTCAGCCTCAATGCGCATCCTCACCTCCGGCGGCACCACATCCGCACCCAGCGATTCAGCCAGCCGGGAGATGATGTCGGATATAATGTCGCCGTCCGATGCCATCAAAAGCCGCCCACGAATCCGCCACGACGGCGCCTACGACGCCGACGCGGCATGCGCCTGTTCTCACCGACCACGCCATCATCTGGCTTCGTATTTTCCGTTTTCTCGCCAGGCTGCAGCATGCGCTCCAGATTATTCCATGCGCGCATCGGCATCGCATGCACACGCAATTCCGGATGGCGCGAGGCGGCCATGGCATAGACCAGACAATCGATAGCCTCGTTCCTGCGCCCGCCCGGTTTGATCCAGCGATTCTTTTCCGGATCGAATTTCTCGGCAATCAGCATCTTGTAGAAGTCTTCGTCCAGTTCATGACTGAAGCGGATCTTGCGTTCCTCCGCTTCCTTCTCCGCATCTGCAGCCAGATGCGCGGCAATCACATCCTTGGCCGTGTCGGTGCCGATCAGCCACAGCGCCACGCCTTTTTTAATCGTCTTGCCGCGCCAGTTCACATCCTGATGGCTCGGCCTTGGCGCCAGAATCGCCTTACCCGGCGTCGATGCACCCTTGAATGCAAGCAAACGCGGCACCAGCCGCGCACGCACAGCGGTATAGACCGCATCGGTGCGCTGACCGCCGGTATCCCAGCCAGCCGCCTGAATGCGCATCTCCTTGCCCCAGGCATTAACGAATGGCTGCGTCAGATAATCGTACAGCGCCCCCTTCTGCTGCAGGAACTTCTGCACCTGATCCACCGGGTCGCCGGGCAGCTCGACATAGTCGATGATCCAGCATGTGCCATGCCGCCCCCAGCCTGCGACCAGAATCGCCAGGCGATCGTTCTGTGTATCGATGCCTGCTGTCAGCACCAGCGCGCCGGGCGGAACGCTGCGCAGCGCATAGTCTTCCGCACGATCGGCCAGCATATGCCATTTCAGATTGCGGCTCAGATCCTCCCATGTTTCCGCCAGTCGCGTGTTGACGAAGCGCTTCAGCTTCACCGGATCGGATTGCGCTGCCAGCCATTCATAGACCAGCTGCGCCCAGCTCATGCCCAGCCCGATCGGGGAATACAGTGCATTGATATGATAGCTGCGATGCCTCGCATGCTTGCGCTCAGCAATCCAGCGACCATCAGCCAGCATCTGCGGCTTGCAATGTTCCTCGATCTCGCAGCCGCAATGCTCGCAGACGTACCAGACCTCTTTCACGTTGCCATCCACCAGCATCCAGTGCAGCTGCTTCCATTTCAGATGCTGAAATTCGCTGCAATGCGGACATGGCACATGATAGCGCCGCTGATCACCGGCCAGAAACTGATCCTCGATCACGCTGGCATCCTTCATCGTCGGGCTGGAAATGATCAGGATCTTCGAGCGGCTGAAGTTCGATTGCCGCGCCTCGATCAGGCCCAGCGGATCACCCTCACCGCCACCATCTGCTTTCCTGCCAACGTCCCATGGAAATGAATCGACCTCATCCGCGATAACGTACTTGATCGGCATCGAACGCAAGCTGCTCGGCGAATTCGCTCCTGAGAATACAGCCATGCCGCCAGGGAAGTCTTTCACATCACGACTGTTCGATGCCGAACGCTGTGCGCGTGCGTTCACCTTATCGGCCAGGCAATCGCACGCCTCCAGCATCGGGTTGACGCGCTGCAGCACATAGCGATCGCGCATTTCCAGAGTCGGCTGCACCGATAGCAGCGGCGCAGGCGCGTGGTCGATGATGTATCCCGTCCAGTTAAGCCCAATCTCGGTTTTAAGCATCTGGATGGCTGCCATGACCACGACTTTCTGCACCGGCGAATGCACGCTCAGTGCATCCATAGGCTCGCGCGCATACGGCGTCCGACTGGTACGCCAGCGCCCAACCTCCTGCGACGATTTGCCGGTCAGCACCCGATGCGCATCCGCCCACTGGCTCACCGTCAACCGCCTGCGAGGCCTGCACGCCCGAGCAAAGGACTCCAGCAATACGGCGCGGCCGTCAGCAAGCGCCATGGCTTAGCAACCGCTCAGCACGCTGGATCGCACTGTCCACATCCGCGCACCATTTCTTGTGCTTGTCCGTGTAATACATAAGATCATTGAGCGTGATGGCTTCTGCCGCCGCATCGACCAGCGCCTGCAATGTTTCCCTGTCGATCACCACGGATTGATCATCAAACATCACCCACTCCCACCGGCGCAATGCACGCATCCGGATTCATTGTTTTCGATTTCGATGCGCACGGCCCAGGCGCATGCCAGGCAATGCGCGATGCACATCCATTGCGTTGACCGCTTGTGCGTCTGCCAGTCCAATACCATCGGACACTGAACACTCGGCATCGGCGATGGCCGGAACGCCGCCGTGCGGCTCTCAATCGCGCGGATCGTGATGCTTGGCATCAGACCAGCCCAACCAGCGCCCCGATGGCAATAGCCGGATGCAGACGCGCACTGGCCGCGGCGCGTCGGTTGCGCTCGCGGACAATGCGCGTCTGCAATGTGCTGACATTGACGCCGTGCTTTTCCGCCGCATTTTTCTGACCCATGCCACCATCCAGCACATCACGCACGGCGGCCTGCAATTCCGCCTCCAGCGGATGCCGGTCGATCCGGCGCGGATTCGGGCAATAGCGCGTCACGCCGGATGGCGAAATATTGAACTTCCGCGCCGTTTCCTCGTTCGTGTGCGTCTTGCGATATTCGCGCATAGCGCGCAGCTGCGCTTCGGT
>CAZMXX010000124.1:5442-9541 GCA_964570315.1 uncultured Anaerolineaceae bacterium
GCTCCAGTGTTTGTTTCAATTTCCGGCTGATTTCGTTCAGCGCGATCTCGAAATGCTCGCCCAGCATGGCATGAATGCGGTTCGGATCGGACTCCGGCGCCAGCTCTGCACTGAGCATGTCCTGCAGATTTTCCAGTGATGAGCGCAGCAGCGTGCCAAGCTCCGCGCCAGCCATGCGCACCGCATCCGCATCACACAACTTCCCGATGCGCTGCTCGTATTCCGCCTTAGCCTGCAGCGCCAGATAGCGTTCCTTGACCGCCCTGGACTGCTGATAGGTTGATGCTGCGCGATCATCCATGGCGGGAGACGCCACCTGCGCGGCCATTTCCCTTCTCTCAGCATGGCGCCTCGCCACATCATCACGGTTCGGGTCTTTCGTCGCATCAATGCGCGCCAGCGATTCATCCACCAGCACACGCCCTGCATCGTCCAGCACCAGCCGACCCTCTTGCTTTAGCTTGGTCACGTATGACCGGCTCCAATCCTGCATCCTGGCAAACTCGGCCTGCGTGACTGAGGCGGTCATGCCATATACCTCCGCAATTCATTCCCGACCCAGCGCCCGACAGGTACGGACACACCGTTTCCTATCTGGCGATAGGCATCCGTATCGGATACCGGAAATACAAACGAATCAGGCAGACCCTGGAGCCTCGCATATTCGCGCACGGAATACGGACGCACGCCCATCGGATAACGCTTGTCAGCTACCAGTCGCGTGGATTTATCCTTGGCATAATGCGCCACGCATGTCGGAGCAATGTCGCCACGATCAGGGTCTGATATGATGGGTTTGTCTCGATAGCACCCCTGCATGCGATGTGCGATAGCCTTCGGCAGCGTCACATCCGGCTCGCGCTCAAGCACCTCGGCCAGAGATACTTGGCGATGATGTTCCGGTGGACGAATTGAAAACGGACGACGTGTGCCAAAAACAATCAGTCGATTACGACGCTGCGGCAGCCATTGCTCAGATTTGACCGGACAAAACGTCTGCACGTAATAATCCGGTAGCCTGGTCATGGCCTCCATAACAACCGGAAACGCGCGCATACCAGGCACATTCTCGACCACATAGGCTTCAGGCTTGCGCAACGCCAGATGCCGCAGCGAATGCAGGAACAGATCATCACCCGTGCGTGTACCGTGAATATCGGCGATGGCCGAGTATTTTGTGCATGGATAGGTGAACACCATCACATCGCATTCATCCTGCTCCAGCACCAGTTCTTCCGCCAGATCAACCTGCCGGACATGATCGCCAATGTTCTGCCGATAGGTTTTGCAGGCTGCGGCATCCAATTCAAACGCCTGACCAATCTGCACGCCAGCCTGCATCAGTCCGACATCCATCAGCCCGGCGCCACAGAAATAGCTGTTCACAACCACGTTCATGCCCGACGCCCCATAAACCGATCGTGCGCCCACATGCTGCACACAATCGCGAGCGGCCCGGCCAGAAGAAACGCCGCGCACGTCAGCGGATCGCCATCTGGCAGCATCTTGTACAACACCAGATGCGAACCGCCGATAACGAAGGATGTCACCGCAGCCGCCCGGTAATGCCCACGATTGACGTTCAGCGACTGAAAACCAAGCGCAAACACCGTTGCAAACGTTGAAGCAAACACCAGCAGCGCACTCATCGCTCAGACTCCAGCGATGAGAACTCGCGGCCCGTTTGCTCATGCACGGCGGCACGTCCTGTGTATTCCTGCCAGCGCTTTACAATCACATCAGCAAACTGCGGCGACAACTCCATCAACCTTGCCGACATACCCAGCCGCTCACAGGCCATCATTGTCGATCCAGATCCCCCGAATGGGTCCAGAACAACATGACCAGGCTTTGCTGAATTTCTCAGCATCTTCTCAATGAGTGCCACGGGCTTCATCGTCGGATGCACATCGTTCCGCTTCGGCTTCAGCTCGCGCAGAATCGACCCCTCAACCCATTCTACTTTCGCATCGCCATCGACAATCATCATCTGCTCGCCAATCGTTACCTGCCAACGTCCATCCGGCAGCCTTACGAATGGCGTGTCCGTCATGTCCACCACTGTTGTCTGCTTTCGCCCACCGAACCAACGATGTGCAGCACCTTCTTTCCAGCCATACAGAATCGGCTCATGTATCCACTGATAATCCGAACGACCGAGCACAAGTGAATCCTTACGCCAGATCACAACCCCGGATAACTTGAACCCTGCATCAAGCATCGCCGCGGTAAAATTAGCCCTCTCTGTCTCCGCATGAGCAACATAAATCGCCGCGCCTTTTTTCATCACAGAAAAAGCAGCCGCATAGAAACCTCCGAGGAAATTCCGGAAATCAGCGTCACTCATATCATCGTTCAGAATCCTCGTTGTGTTCCTGTGCCCTTTGCCATCATACTTATCCAGCATTTCAGCCTTGTCTCCATAGGCCACGTTATACGGCGGGTCAGTCCAGCAACAATCAGCCATACCCCCCCCCCATCAGGCTTGCCATAGCTTCCATCGACGTTGAATCGCCACACATCAGGCGATGATTCCCAAGCACCCAGATATCCCCATCTTTTGATACGGGTAACTCCTCAACCTTCGGCACAATGTCCGGGTCCTTTTCGTTTCCATCATCAATCTCGGCAACTGCAAGCAGCTCCTTCAACTCATCATCATCAAATCCGAGCAAAGCCATATCAAAACCATCCGATTCGATGGCCTTCATCTCCGCTGCCAAAAGGTTTTCATCCCATCCTGCGTTCAATGCGAGTTTATTATCCGCAATCACGTAGGCGCGCTTCTGCCTGTCGTTCAGATATCCGAGCCGGATACATGGAACCTCATCCATGCCCATTCTCGATGCGGCCATGACGCGGCCATGACCCGCAATGATCATTCCAGCGTCGTCAATCAGCACTGGATTGGTGAATCCAAACTCCCTGATTGATGCCATAATCTGCCGCACCTGGTCATCCGAATGCGTTCGACTGTTTCTGGCATAAGGGATCAGCGACTTCGTTTCGACATGCTCAATCTTCACATTATCCTCCTTGGTTTCTCGCGCCATTCATGGCCGCCGCCTTTCGCACGGCCTCGGCATCCGCTTTCTGCCATGCCGGAAACGCGCTCTCGGCGGATTTTTCGGACGGATGCCGATCCACATCCAGCACCGGATGCCCGAAACAGCACGGGCCGCCATCAATCGGCCCGCCGGCCACATCCGACCACCACGCTTTTCCACAATGCCGGCATTCAACGATATTCATGATGGCACCTCCGTTTGCGTCATTTTCATTTGCCCATAGGGCATGACGCAAATTGCAAATCCAATAAAAACAAACACTTGCAATAGCATTTGCGCCATTTGCGTCATTTTCGTGGTTTTTGCTATACGCGCGCGAGTGATTACGCTTTGTCTATGGATGTGTTTTTCCTTCACGCATACGCGCGCGGATGACGCAAATGGCGCAAATGGCGCAAAAATGAAGCCGGCAAAGGTTTTGCGGACGCCGCCATGACGCAAACGAAATGAAAATGACGCAAACGGAACCATCATAATGCCTCCGAATCGGCAATATTCCGGCTGAATTCGCTGACCCTGGCAGCCAGCCAGGACATCCATGTCTCACCATCCGGCTTTGGATCATCATCCGGAAGAACCACACTGGTCACTTTCGGCTTGCCATTAGGCTGCATCACCGGCTTGCGCATGACAGCCATGTCTTCACGCATGGAGATCCGCGAAGAAAACCTGATCTTCGTGTAGGCGAATCGTTCGCCTTCGCGGCGGCACCACCGCGTGTACACATCGTACAGATCCGCCAGCGCACATGCCTGGCATGCCTGATCCAGTTCGCCGCGCTGCCAGGCATCGATAAACCTGTCCGGCGACTCCTTGCTGATCTCGATCAGGTTTATGCGCGCGCGCGTATTCATCGGCGGCGTGCCAGGATTGAAGTCGCCAAGATCCAGATTCAGCAGATAGTCATGCAACGCCGCAACGCCGCCATGGGCAATCTCATCCAGCACGGCCCTGTAGACCTCCGGCTCACGCCTCGGTGGCTTCCATCTGGCCATCAATCGCCTGTCCTCCGCACTCCGCACAACCGCCCG
>CAZMXX010000125.1:0-9487 GCA_964570315.1 uncultured Anaerolineaceae bacterium
CATACACCCGGTTGAAACATCATCCGGTTCGCCCTAATTGGCGAAGGTATTGTTAAAAAGGAGGAGCAGTATGGCAAAAATCACATCAATCGAAGGGATTGGCGACGTTTACGCGGAAAAATTGAGCGCGGTTGGCATCACCACCGTGGAAGGGCTGTTGGAAGCGGGCGCATCACCTGCCGGGCGGAAAGACCTGGCGGCGAAAACCGACATCAGCGCCAAGTTGATTCTGGAATGGGTCAACCGCGCCGATTTAGCCCGCGTCAAAGGCATCGGGGAAGAATATGCCGACCTGCTGGAAGCCGCCGGGGTGGACACCGTGCCGGAACTGGCGCAGCGCAACCCCGACAACCTGCACGCCAAAATGGCGGAAGTGAACGAAGCGAAAAAGCTGGTGCGGAAACTGCCCACCGCGTCGCAAGTGGCGGATTGGGTGGCGCAGGCAAAAGAATTACCCCGCGTCATCACCTATTGAACCGGCAAAACTTCTCAACTGCCCCACTGGAAGCGGATAGCCTCTTGTGGGGCAGTTTTTGGCAGGGGGATGTGATTTCGCCGGGATACACCTTGCCCGCGCTGGAATTGGCATTTCTGCGGGAAACCCGTCTGGCGCAAACCACAACCCTCGCCGACCCGCAAGCCTATCTGGCGCATTTGCGGCGAATATTGGCGCAGTCCCGCCAAAAACGCTGGTCAACCTGTTGGGCAGAAACAACCCTGCACTGCGTATTTTCGTCCGGGTGGATTATCTGGCTGGAAGATGAAACCATCGTCGGCGGATATGGCTCGCCGCCGGTGCAGGAACCGGGATGCCGATTAATGGCGGCGGACAACGCGCCCATCCCCGCCTCCGACACCCCTCTCACCGATGCCCTGCGCGAATATATCGCGTGGGTGGCGGCGCAATTGCCCCTTTGGGCGGACGAATGGCAGTCGTTGCCCCCTGCCGCCCGCCTCGACCATTGGGTGCAGGCGCATCGGGCGTACAGCCTATCGGATGATGCCGCGCGGCAATCGGTGGCGACATGGATTGAGCGCCACCGGTATCGGTAAAATAAATCTTCACCCTAAAACCTCCCTTTTGACTGCATCTGCATAAGTTAAATTTGACGCCTTAAACGTTTAAGTTTATAATCCTTTTCAGGTTAAACGTTTAAGTTGGGGGCGCTGTGTCACCGGAAGAAGTCACGCTGAAAGACATTGCCCGTCAGGTCGGGAAATCGGTGGCAACGGTTTCCAAATCGCTGCGGGGGCATGCAGATATATCGCCGGAGACGCGGCGATTCATTCAGGAAACCGCCCTTGCGATGGGTTACACCCCCAACATCACCGCCCGCCGGTTGCAGAAAAAACGCACTGACGCCATCGGGCTGGTGCTGCCGGTGCTTTCGGCGCGACAGGCAGACCCGTTTTTCACCGAATTGCTGGCGAGCGTGGCGGAACGCGCCGCGCACCACAACCTCGACCTGCTCGTCTCGGCGCGCATGCCCGGCGCGGAAGAAGAAACCGCGTTCCGGCGGCTGGTCGGCGAGCGGCGGGTGGATGGGCTGATTGTTCCCCTCCCCCGCAAAAACGATTGGCGCATTGATTTTTTAACAACCCGAAATATCCCCTTTGTGGTGGTGGGACACCAACCCCTCCCCGAACATGCCTGCGTGTGGGTGGACGCTGCGGCGGGCATTGCGGAGGCAGTGGCGCATCTCACCGGTGAAAATCGGCGGCACATCGCCCTGATTGCCCCGCCGGCGCATCTGCTCTTCCACCAAACGTGCCTCCGGGCTTTTTCGGATGCGCTATCGGCGACAGAATGTCGCGCCGCCGGTATCATCACCGATTTGAACGCGCAAACGCAGAAAGAGGGCTACCGGGCGGCGCAGCAATTGCTGGCGGAAAATCCGCCGGATGCCATCATCGCCGGGCATGATTTGGTGGCGATGGGCGCGCTCAAAGCCGCCCAAGACCAGGGATTTGAAATCGGCAGCGATATTGCCGTGGTGGGGTTCGGCGATATTTTGCTGGCGGAATATGCCCAGCCGCCCCTCACCACCGTCCACCGCCCGACGGACAGTTTGGGCAAGATTGCCACGGAAACATTGCTGGCAATCATCAACCATTCGGAAACCATGCCGAAACCCACCGCTCTGCAACCGTGGCTGGTCATTCGGCAATCAAGTAGTTTGGAATTGTGGCTGTAAACGACTCAATATTTTTCAAAAGGAGAAACTATGGCAGGTGTAACCTACGATAATGTAACCAAAAAATACGGCGATGTCACTGCGCTGAAAAATTTATCTCTGGAAATTTATGACAAGGAATTTCTGGTGCTGGTCGGACCCTCCGGCTGCGGGAAATCGACCGCATTGCGCTGTTTAGCCGGGCTGGAAGAAATCACCGAAGGCGAAATCCGCATCGGCGACCGGGTGGTGAACGATGTGCCGCCCAAAGACCGCGACATCGCCATGGTGTTCCAAAGCTACGCGCTGTATCCGCACATGTCCGTGTACGATAATATGGCGTTCGGGCTGAAACTGCGCAAAACCCCGAAAGATGAAATTGACCGCCGGGTGCATGAAGCGGCGCAGATTCTGGGCATCGAACCCTACCTCGACCGCAAACCGAAAGCGCTCTCCGGCGGGCAGCGGCAGCGCGTCGCGCTCGGACGCGCCCTCGTCCGCGAACCGTCCGTCTTCCTGCTCGACGAACCGCTCTCGAACCTCGACGCGAAATTGCGCGTGCAGACCCGCGCCGAAATCACCAAACTCCACAAAAAACTCGCCACCACCTTCATTTACGTGACCCATGACCAAGTGGAAGCGATGACCATGGCTGACCGCATCGCCGTGATGAAAGACGGTGTGCTGCAACAAGTGGCATCCCCACAGGAATTGTATGACCATCCCGTGAATCTGTTCGTGGCGGGCTTCATCGGTTCTCCGGCGATGAACTTCTTCAACGGCACGCTCACCGGCGACGCCAACGAAATGTATGTGGATACCGGCGCGTTCCGCCTCCGCCTTTCCGACGAAACCGCCAAGAAAGTGAACGCCTATTTGGGCAAAAGTGTTGTGCTGGGCGTCCGCCCGGAAGATGTTCACAGTCCGGAATACTTGCCCACCGACGTGCTGGGGGCAACCATCCACGCGCGGGTGGAACTGACCGAAATGATGGGCAGCGAAATTTACGTTTATATGGTCGCCGGGGAAGACCAAAACTTCATCGGACGCATTGACCCCCGCGCGAAATATTCCATGGGGCAAGAAGTGGAAGTCGTTTTCAATCTCGACAGCATTCACCTGTTTGACCAAGACACGGAAAAAGCGTTGCTGTAATCGGCGCACAAAAAACTTCATCAACCGACACAATTATGCTACAATGGAGCAGATGGATATTCTATCTGCTCCATTTTTTATGAAACCTGTTGAAACGTTTAGTTTGTTAAAAAAAATCAGCCACAAATTTCCACGGATTTCACTAATTTTATTCCAATGAATTTGTGGCTAAAATAAAATTAACGACAAAAGTTTCATTCAGTTTATGGTGTTGCACCCACTCTAATTTTTGAGGTGACCAATGGATAAATTAAAACTGATTCACGATATGGCAGTAGACAACGGCTCGAAAATTGTTTTGCTGGTGATGGACGGTTTGGGCGGCTTGCCCATGGAAGCGGGCGGCAAAACCGCGCTCGAAGCCGCGCACACCCCCAACATGGACGCGCTCACCGCCCGCGCATCGCTGGGCTTGAGCGACGTGGTCGCCCCCGGCTTCAGCCCCGGCAGCGGTCCCGGACATATGGCGCTGTTCGGCTACGACCCGCTCGAAAATCTCATCGGGCGCGGGGTGCTGGAAGCGCTCGGCATCGGCTTTGAGCTGCGCCCCGATGATGTCGCCATCCGCTGCAATTTCTGCACCATTGATGCCGACGGCAATATCGCCGACCGCCGCGCGGGCAGAATTGCCACCGATGAAGCCACCAAACGGGTGGAACTGCTGCGGCAAATCGAAATTCCGGGCGTGGAAATTTTTGTCGAGCCGGTGAAAGAGTACCGTTTCGCGGTGATTTTGCGCGGCGAAGGCTTGAGCGGCGACATTGACGACACCGACCCGCAGCGCACCGGCGTCCCCATTCTGCCCGTCGTCCCGCGCACCCCCGCCGCCGAAAAAACCGCCGAAATCCTGCGGCAATTTGTGGCGGCAGGCGAAAAAATTCTCGCCGACCACGCCCCCGCCAATGCCTTCACCCTGCGCGGCGTGGCGATGGATCCCGGTTTGCCAAAATTCCCGGACGTGTACAAAATGAAATCGGCGGCGGTGGCGGTTTACCCCATGTACAAAGGCGTTTCGCGGCTGGTGGGGATGGACGTCATCGTCCACGATGCGGAATCGCCCGCCGAAGAGTTCGCCGTGGTGAAAAAGTATTGGGATGAATATGACTTCTTTTTCGTCCACATTAAAAAAACCGATAGTTACGGGGAAGACGGAAATTTTGAGGCGCGGAAAAAGGTCATCGAAGCCGTGGATGCCGCCCTGCCCGACCTGCTGGTGCTCAACCCGGACGTGCTGGTTATCACCGGCGACCATTCCACCCCGGCGGCGCTGAAGCGGCACAGTTGGCATCCCGTGCCCATTCTGCTCGCGGCGGACACCGTGCGCCACGACCCCGCCACCGAATTCGGGGAAACGGCATGTCTGCACGGCAGTTTAGGGCATATCCGCCACACCGATATTATGCCGCTCGCGCTGGCGCATGCCCTGCGATTGGGCAAATACGGCGCATAATCGCTCCCATTCAATCTCAAAACAGCCCCAATCGGCGTATTTTTCATGAAATGCCCGATTGGGGCTTGTCATTTAGGGTCAACATCCTGTATAATGATTATTGACAAAACATTATGTCATGGGGAGATGATTATGCGGACATTAATCAGCACCGGTAGCTTGGCATTGGGATTATTGCTCGTTCTGATACCGTTGCAGCTCACAATCGGTATCGGCACGCTGTTCATACTATTGGCGGTTCTGGTCGTGTTGAACGCCACGGAAGATGCCGCCGCCAAAGCGCGCTGGATGTTCGCCGGCGTGTTCGTCATTATCGCGGGCATCGCTGCCACCCTCACCGAACAAAGCCTGCATTTGGACAACCAGCGGCAGGACATCGCCAGCCAACTGATGTTGCGGAGTTATGCGTTGGTGGTTGGTGTGAGCATTTCATTAGGCATCACCCTGCTCCTGTTTTTGCTGACCATATATATCAGCGGCGCGTATGTGCTGGCGCTCCAAAAAGTGGAAGGTATCACCGGCGGGCAGGCGTTCCGCTCGGTTTTTTCCCTGATTACCAACACCAATTTCGATTGGCTCATTGTGGAAGATGGCAAAGTCACCCGCACCAAAAAGGGCGGGATACTGAAAAAATTTGGGGGTCCCGGAAAAGTTGTCATTCAACCCGGCAACGCCGTTGTTTTTGAACGGGCGGGGAAAATCAGCCGCATCGCGGGGGCGGGAGTTGTGCTCACCAAGCGGGTCGAAGTTATCCGCAAAATCATCAACCTGCAAAAGCAATTCCACATGGAAACCTTTGAAGCCGTCACCGCCGATAAAATCACCGTAAAAATAGAAGCAGCAGTGGTGTACCAAATTTTGCCCGCCGGCGAAACCCCGGGCGGAAAAATCATCACCGATAACGAAAACCTGTATCCCGTCACCGAAGAAACGTTGAAGCGCGCCGTTTTCTCCGGGACTGCCGGGGGTTGGGAGGGATTCTGTCAAGGTTCACCGATGGCAGTCATCCGCGACCAGATTATGGCGCGCACGGTTGATGAGCTGTTCGATTTTGACATTCAAGCCACGGACGCGGTTGCTCGAATGAACAGCCGCGTCATCAGAGAAATTGAAGAGACGGCATTGGAACAAGCCTCCGCCGCTGCGCCGGGGATGGGCGCAAAAATCATCATGGTCGATATCCGCTCCATCAAACTGCCGAAGAGCGTGCACGACCAAGTGGCAAAAGAACGCCGGTTGCGGGCAGACTTGAAAACGGCGCGGGATTTGGAACAAGCCCGCAAAGATGCGAAAAAGGATCTCATCCGCGAAGTGTTGCACGCTGTCAAAGACTACACCGGCGGGCAACCGTTGGACGCTCGCCACATTGAAATGGCAACGCAATTAATCAACGCCTCCGCCCGCATTCAATTGGATGATGTTTACGGCAGGGAACGGCTCGAAATGCTGGAGAAAATGGCGAAATCGGATGGAACGAAAGTCATTTCAACCGGCGGCACGCCCCCTCCGGTTGAAAGCCCCATCAGTTTGGGGAACGATTAATCAACGCTTCGCCGGGACGGTGCGCCATCGGCGGTAACGCAACTGGCGAATCGTCCCGGCTTTGTTTGCGAATTCCTCCACTACCCCCACGCTCGCCGCCACTGCCAGCAGCGCATCCGAAAACCCCTGTTGATACCCCACCGTGAAAGTGTCATCGCGCAAGCTGTCTTCAACCGATATTTGAGCCGTAAACAGGGCTGAAAGCGCGTTCATAAAATCTCGCTTGTCCATCATCATCGAACCGGCAGGCAATTCTTTTCTCACTGATACCCCCTAAAAATATCCCCGCCGCACGGGGAACTTATGTTCTATTGTAGCAAACATCCGTTCTCCCGTCAAATTTTGAATGTGCGAAAATCACCCCGAAATTGCCTAAAGTTGGTTGGCGTCGGCGATGTCTGCCAGCAGTTTTTGGTATTCGGGGCGAGCGTATCGGTCGGGGTGGAAGTAGGGGGCATATTCGGGGAGCGCCGTTCCGCCGACGTGCGCCGCGAGCAATTCCCCGGCGGCGAGGGATGCCATCAACCCGTAGCCCGCCAGCGCGCCGATGACATACGCGCCCGTCAACGCCAGCGGACCAATGAGCGGGCGATTCTCCTTCGTTTTGGTATAATAGCCCCCGTCAATGGTCGGCTTGGGCATTTTGCGCAGATATGTCCGCATCGCGGGAACCATAGTCACCATGCCGCGCATGGCAATTTCAAAATAATCGGGGTCAATGGGGAGCGGAAAAAGCTCCGGCACGGGGTTGGTGTGATAGGGGAACAGAATCAGCAGCACCGGGCTGTCGCCCGCACCCTCCGGGCGAAAGTGGAGCGTGCCGGGAAATTCATCGAGCATCCGGCGCGTTTCCGGCGTTGCCGCCAAAAATGCGCGCTCATCCGCCGACCACGGCAGGCGTTGCGGGTCTGCCCAAATGGTGAGCGGCGCATCGCGGGGGATGATGCCGAGCCGGTCTTTGATGGCAATTTTGAGGTGCAATTCCGAAAAGACGGGCAGGTCTTCCCCCACCTGCGCGCCGACGGAACGCAAAAAAGGTCCCGCCGCGTTGATGAAATTCTCGGTGGCGATGGTCTCCGTTCCCGCCGCCCCGGCGATGGTGACGGCGGTGACGCGCCCGCCCGTCTGCGCCACCGCGGTGACCTTTCCCGTGCGGAGCGTCGCGCCGTGGTTGCGCGCTTCCCGCAGCAGATGCCGCCCAAGTTGATATCCGCTGAACCATCCACAGCGGCGGGCGTGCAACACGGCAATTGTTTTTTCATTCAAATAGGGGAAATGATGACGAATGAGCGCCGGGTCGGTGATGAGGTCTGCACCGCCGGGCTGGTTTTCAAAATCGTGGGGGTGAGCTGGGGAATACGGCGGGTCGGTGGCGCTGCCGGTATGTACCCGCATTTCCCCTGCGTCGAGCGTTTCCGCGAGCGCCATCGTCTGCCGGAATTGCGCCACCCGCGCCGGGTCGGCGGTGGCGTAGGCGTACCCGCGTCGGTTGAGCCGGATGCGATTGCCGGTTTCCCGCGCCACAGCTTCCAGCAGGTCAATACTGCGGTTCATCAGCGCGAGCATCGCGCCATCTTTTTCTACCCACCAGTTGCGATAGGCTTCCGTTGATTTGTCGCTGGTGAGCGACAGCGGCGGGCGTTCATCCACCAAAATCACTGCAAGCCCGTGCCGGACGCTCAAATGGTAGGCGGCGGAAATGCCGGCGATGCCCGCGCCGCAGATGACCACATCTGCGGTTGGATGATTGGGTGATTGGGGGTTGGAGCTTGATTCATTCATTCGTCACCGGTTCGTTCACCAATCCCGCATCCCCGTTAAACCCGTTCGATGGCAATTGCTGCCGCGCCGCCCATCCCGTGGCAAATGCTGGCAATGCCGCGCCGACAGCTATTTTGCGAAAGTACATTCATCAGCGTGACCAAAATCCGCGCCCCTGACGCGCCGATGGGGTGTCCGATGGCGACGGCGCCGCCCAGCGCGTTGATGCGGTCTTGCGGGATTTCCAGCACGCGGTGATACAGCACGTTGTTCAGCGCGAAGGCTTCATTCGTTTCAAAAAAGTCAAACGCCGATAAATCCATATCCAGCTTTGAGAGCAATTTTCGGGTGGCGGGGATGGGCGCTTCCGGGAATCGCCACGGTTCACCGGCGTACCAGTTGCCGCCCAAAATGACGGCTTGGGGGGTGAGGTTGTATTTTTTCACCGCTTCTTCGCCGGCGAGCACCAACGCCGCCGCGCCGTCGCTGATTTGACTGGAGTTTCCGGCGGTGAAAACGCCATCTTCGCGGAAGGCGGGACGCAGTTTCCCCAGCGTCTCCATGGTTGTGCCGGGGCGGATGCCTTCATCGGCATCCACGGTCTGCATCCCTTTGCGGGTCTTCACGGTGACGGGGGTGATTTCCATTTTAAATGCGCCGCTCTCGGTGGATTCCGCCGCCCGGCGCTGCGATTCTGCCGCCACCGCATCCACATCATCGCGGGTGACACCGTATTCCGCCGCCAGACGGTCGGCTTGCGAACCCATCGCCTCGCCGCTGGTGGGGTCGGTCAGCCCGTCATACTGCAACATGTCCAGCACCGGCTCGGTGCGGTTGAGGATGAGTTTGTAGCCCCATCGCGCCGCCGACGACAGCATGAATCCCGCCTGCGACATGGATTCCACGCCGCCTGCCAGCACCACTTCGGCATCGCCCGCGCGGATGGCGTTCATGCCATTGTATACCGCCGCCATCCCGGAGGCGCACACCATATCCACCGCCATTGAATCCACATGGACGGGAATGCCCGCTTTCAGGCTCGCCTGCCGGGGGATGAGCTGCCCGTGTCCGCCGCGCAAAACATTCCCGAAAACAATCAAATCGAGTGCATCACCGGCGAGACCGGCTTGTTCCAGCGCCCCCTTCATCGCCGCCGCGCCCAAATCGGCGGGTGACAGCTTGGCAAAAATGCCGCCAAATTTCCCAATGGGGGTGCGGGTGGCTGAGACGATATACACTTTTCGCATAGATTCCTCCTTGAACTGTGCTTTCAGTTTACTTCAATGGATTGTGTTGCTGAATGCTACCACATTTTTCACATTCTTAGCAAAAATTGGTTGAATAACGTTCAAGTGACGCACTCTCCCCGCTAAAGCGGGGGAGCTTCTGAAACTACGCTTTCCCC
>CAZMXX010000126.1:0-9431 GCA_964570315.1 uncultured Anaerolineaceae bacterium
GGGGTGGGGGTGACCACCACCACGACGGGGGTGTTGGTGGGGGTGGGGTTGGCGAGCGCGTTGGCGGTTGCAGTGGCATTCACCGCCGTGTCGATGGTGGCTTGCACGGCAACCTGTGCGTTTGCCGTCGCTGCCACTGCCGCATCCACGGTTGCTTGCGTGTTCACCGGGGCGGCGGTGGGGGCGGGCGCTTGTTTGCACGCCGCCACCGAAAGGAAAATAATCAGTAAAATTGGAAAAAGCATTTTTGTGCGCATAAATCATTACCTCCTGTAGGTCTATCTTCGGCAGAAAATCAATTTTCTTTAATTCTACCACCAAAACAGACGCGATGCGGTGCAATGATTCACTGCGCAGGTGTGAAATGGGTTACAGTTCGGGGATTTCTTCTGTTGCCGGGAGCGGTTCTTCAGACGCTTTTTGCGGCGATAATCGGCGTTCCATGCGGAAAAACCCCCACGTCACCCCCGCCGACCACACCAGCACGGCGGCGACACCGATTAATTGCGCGTTCAACTGCGCGGGAAAACCGGCGGCAATGCCCAACGGCACGCCGTTCCAGCCGACGCCGGTTGTGCCATCGGCGACGATGCCCACCAGCAGCAACCCCAGCGCGCCCATCACGCCGAGCATCGCCCCGGCGGCAGTGGTATCATCCAGCCCCAGCCGGTGGTCGAAGAAATAGGTTGCCACCGGCAGCAGAATCCCCGCCGCCAGCCCCGCCAGCGCGGCTTCCCACGGGAGCATCAACGCCGCGCCCGCCGCCGTGATTGCCAGCCCGGCAACCCCGCCGCGCACCGTCATCAGCAAATCGAAGCGGTTGGTGGTGAATTGGCTGTACAGCGCGGAAAAGACCACCCCCGCGAATGCGCCCAAAAAGCCGTTCAACGCGGCGCGGGGAACCGCCAAATCGGTGGCGGTGGGGATGTGCTGCCCGTTGGCGGCAAACGCCCAACTCCACAGCACCAGCCCCAGCCCCAACAATCCCAGTACGGGCAAATATGCCGGGGGCATCGGGGTTTCCACAAAAGTGTCGGGTGCGGCAGGGTCATCATCATTATTTTGGGGATGATGATTCGTCAGGGCGATAGTTTTGAGCGTCCCCAGCGCGGTCAATGTCACCACCCCGGCAATGAGGAAAGGCAAGCCGATGCCCGCATCCACAAATCCGTGCCCCAGTTGCAGATTGATGCCCAGATTCGCCAGCCAGCCCGCGCTCCACGTCCAGTTGCCCGCCAGCGGCAGCAGAAACGTCCCCGAAAGAATGCCGAACGCCAGCAGCGTCCGGTTTCCCACCCGGCGAAAGAGCGCCAGCGCGGGCAGTACGGTTGTCACGCCCAAAAATGCCGCGTGTCGCAAAAACAAATCGTAGACGGCGGGCGTGGCGGCAGAACCGAGCAGCAGCCATCCCCGCAACCCCATAAAGCCCCAATTCGGACCAAAAGACGCCGACAGCGGCGACCAATTCCAGTATAATTCGGCAAAATCCGGGTGCGGATTGCTCACCGCCACCCCGCCGAATTCAAAAGCGAACCCGGCGGCGAAATACGCCAGCACCGCCACTCCCCACACCACCAGCGCGGCGATTGCCGCCTGCGGGGCATCGATTTCGGCGCCGGGCAGCGCGCTGAGGGTCAACAGCAGCAGCCCGAAGGGGAGCAGCAGCAGAAATCCGGCGGTGCTGGTGGCTTGGGCAAAGGGGGCGGTCATCTCCCCCGCCGATTGCGCCAGCGCGGGCGTCGCCATCAGCAGGAATAGTATTGCCGCAAAAGTGAAACGTCGGGAAAATTTTGAGCGCGTCATAGCATCATCCATGAGAAATGAAATTAAATTACGCCGCAGATGATACCTCAAAGCGGCTCATTTTAAAAGTTTGCTCGCCGTGCGGCTTGTGCTACAATAAAAACAGACGCTTTTGAAACGCAAGGGCGCAAAATGTTGAAACCTGAATTTTACATTTGGAGGTAATTCTGGACTCGAAAACAACTGCAAAATTAATTGTGGATGCCGCCGCGGAAAAAAAAGCGGAAAACATCCTGATGCTTGATGTGCATAACCTGACCACACTGGCAGACTATTTTGTCATCTGTGACGGTGCATCCGACCGGCAATTGAATGCCATCCATGAAAATATTCTGGATGAGCTGAAAAAGGCGGATATCCACCCTTACCATCAGGAAGGGTCATCCGCATCGGGTTGGATTCTGCTGGATTACGGGTATGTGATTGCACACATCTTCTCCCCTGACCGGCGCAACTATTATAAACTGGAAGAGTTGTGGCAGAACGCGCCCACCGTGGTGAAAATGTTGTAAAATTACTGCGCCACCAATTCGATTTCAAAAATTTTGGGCCACAGTTTTCCGGTCACAAACAGCCGATTATTGTCCGCATCAAACGCAATACCATTCAGCACGTCCACCGGCTCGGCGATATCTTCCGCCGAAAGAAGCCCGGTCAGGTCAATCCACCCCGTGACCTGACCCGTGTTCGGATTGATGCGGGCAATGCGGTTGGTTTGCCAGATATTCGCGTAAATTTCCCCGTTGATATACTCCAACTCATTCAGCCGCACCACCGGCGCGCCGCCATCCGTGACGGTGATTTTCCCGATTTCCGCCAGCGTTTCCGGGTCCCAAAAATAGAGCGTCGCCGTGCCGTCGCTCATGATGAGCCGCGTGTCGTCGTGGGTGATGCCCCAGCCCTCGGTGGGGTAGCTGAACGTTTTCAGCCGCTCAAACGTGTTTTTATCGTACACAAACCCCTTGCGAGCCTTCCACGTCAATTGAATGATTTTATCGCCCCACACGGTGATCCCTTCCCCGAAAAGATTGGGCGCGAGATTTTCCTGCTGAAGAACTGCCCCCGTCTCCGGGGTGACCTTTCGCAGCGATGAACGGGCGTACAGCCCCGTCCCCTCATAAAAAATCCCATCTTCAAAAACCAATCCCTGCGTGAACGCGCGCCGGTCATGCGGCAGAACGGCTTTCACCCGGTAGCTGTATCGTATTGCGCCCTGTGCGACGGGGGTTGGCACGGGTGATGTCGCGGCGGCGACGGGCGATGTCGGCGGGGTGGTTGTGACGGGGGGCGGCGATGCGAATCGCGCTCGCGCCAGCAGAAAGATGCCGGTCAGCGCCACAATTGCCCCGGCGATGAAAAACCGGCGCGAGCGGGAGGGTTGTTTTTTTGCGGGTCGGCGGCGTGCCATAGCGGACTCCTTCAAAAGTGATGGGCAGGTTGAATAAATGGTAGCGGGTGACGGGCAATTGGGCAAATTGCGCGCATTCGTCGCCCTCAGCGCAGCGCGTTGACGATGGCGGTGGTGTCGAAGCGGATATAATCGATGTATGTTTCTGCGCCGCTGCCCGGCTCACCGAGGGTGCCGGTGTACAACCGCACGATTTTGATGCCGGTATCCTGCGCGATTTGCTCGGCGACGGTGGGGTTGGCGGTAGTCCCGACGAAGATGGCTTTGACGCGGTATTGCTCGATGGTTTGTTGCAGCGCCGCCAGCGCCTGCGCCGAGGGTTGGGCGGCGGTGCTGAAACCGGGCACAACCGTGCCCACCTGCTGCAAACCATATTGCCGAACATAGTAGCCGAATACCGCGTGGTCGGTCACCAGCGTGCGGTTTTCGGGGGGGATAGTGTCAATTTGCGCCTGTACCCAGCTGTCCAATTCCTGCAGGCGGGCGATATACGCGGCGGCGTTGGCGCGAAAAGTGTCGGCGCGGGCGGGGTCGGCGGTTGTCAGCGCCGCTTCGATATTTTTGGCAAAGATGATGCCATTTATCGGCGATGTCCACGTGTGCGGGTCGATGCCCCCTTCGCCCGCGTCACTGTTCGGGTCGGCAGCCAGCGGGGTGATGCCGTCCGACACTTCCACGATGGTGGCGTTTTCGACCGTGGCTAAAACGGCTTGCCCCAATCCCGCTTCCAGTTGGAAGCCGTTCATGAGCACCACATCCGCGCCGGAGACGGCGGTCATATCCTGCGGGGTGGGGGCATAGCTGTGCGGGTCGGCGCCATTGGGGAGCAGTACGGTCAGGTTGATGGCATCGCCGCCGATGTTGCGCGCAATATCGCCGATGATGGCGGTGGTGGCAACAACGTTCAACTGCCCGTTGGATGCGGGCGCAGTTTCGGCGCAGGCGGTGAGCGAGAGTATCAACAGCACGAAAACAATTATTTTTGAGCGGAACATGGTTTCCTCCACATGGTGGGAATCGTAAAAAAACAACTGATTGCAGTCGGACAATCAGTTGGGAATGGTTATTATTCAGGATAGCATGGCTGTCAAATTGCGGGGCGCGTTTTGGCTACCGCCCCGTGAAGGGCATGGTTCTTGCCCCAACGGGACAGGTTTCGCCGCCGGGACAGCAGCGGCAGACGAAGCCGTCGCATTCGGCAGGCAGGGGCAGGAGTTCGGTTTGGTGGGGAGAGAGCCGTCCTTTGCGCACCAGAAAATTTATCATCCCCCGCAGGGCGCTTTCTTCCACCCGCATTTTTTTTGCCAGCATCGGAATGCTGATGGCGTGGTCGGCGGCTTCAATTTCGGTCAGAATTTGCTGCAACATGTCAGAACCCCACTAATTTTCCGAGTTGGAATACCGCCAGCGCGACCAGCCACGCCAGCGATGTTTGCCCCACGATGCTGAACCACATCCATCGGGCGCCGAATTCATGCCGTTCCGCCGCCACGGTGGCGACGCACGGGGTGTAGAGCAGCACGAAAATCATATATCCCAGCCCCGCTAGCGCCGCGTGCCCGCCGCTCGATTCAGTGAAACTGCGCCGAATTGCCCGCATCAGCGCGGAATCGGTGACGGTGTTGTCGCCATCCCCGAACAGGTTGATGCCCACCACCAGCGGGATGGCTTTGACGGTATCGAGGGTGGCTTGCCCGAAAGAGGTGAAGATTTCCAGCACATCCTCGCCGGGGGACGATGAGCCGGTCGGCGCGGCGGCGGTGTCGGCGGCGTGTACCTGCGCCAGCGTGCTGACCACCACTTCTTTGGCGACAAATCCCGTGACCAGCGCGCCGCTGCTCTCCCATGTGCCAAAGCCGAGCGGGGCGGTGGCGCGGGCAATCCAGCCGGAAACCGTGGCGAATGCGCTGTCGTTGACGCGGGTGTTGGCGAATGTCCCGTCTCCCGTCGCCGGAATTGCCATCAGCAGCCAGACCAGCAGACTGGTGGCTAAAATCAGCGTGGCGGCGTTTCTCAAAAATGCGACGGTGCGGCTCCACACATAAATCCACACACTGCGCAGATTCGGGCGGCGATACGGAGGGAGTTCCATCACAAAGGGGACGGTTTCCTGCTGTTTGAACAGCGTTTTTTGCAGCACCATACCCACCCCCAGCGCGGCGACAATCCCCAGCAGGTATATCCCGAAAATAACCAGCCCGGCGCGGCGGGGAAAGAAGATTGTGGCGAAAAGAATGTATACCGGCAACCGCGCGCTGCAACTCATGAATGGAACCAACAGCCCGGTCAGCAGGCGGTCACGCTGATTTTCCAGCGTGCGGGTGGCGTAGATGGCGGGTACGGTGCAGCCAAAGCCGATGATCATCGGCACGAAACTTTTTCCGTGCAGCCCGATGACGTGCATGAATCTGTCCATCACAAAGGCGGCGCGCGCCATATAGCCCGAGTCTTCCAGCACTGCCAGCGCCAGATAGAGGGACATCAGCACCGGCACAAATGCCAGCACGCCGCCCACCCCGGCGATGATGCCGTCAATCAGCAGGCTTTCCGCCCAAGTGCCTGTCAGGTTCAGAGAGGCGAACAGCAGCAGGGTGAGCCGGGTGATGGGACCGTTGAGGGTGGCGCTCACCCAATCGAGCATCGGGGTTGCCACATCGGTGCTGATTTTGAATACCACCCACATGATGCCCAGAAAAATGGGCAATCCGAAAATCTGATGGGTGATAATCCGGTCAATCCGGTCGGAAAAAGGGATGTGCGGGGTGGCGGGGGCGGCAACGATTTTTTGGGTAATTTGATGAACAAAATTATAGCGGGCATCCGCCAGCATCATATCCACATCGCCGGGCAATTGTTTCGCCAGCGTTGCCAATTCCGCATCCAGCGCGCGCAAAATTTCCGCGCCGTGTGGCGTTTGGGCGACCATCTCCAAAATTTTGTCGTCCCGTTCCAGCAGTTGAACGGCGAGCCAGCGCGGATGATATGCCGCTGCCAGCGCGTCGTTGGCGGCGATGCGCGCCGAAAGGCGAGCCAATGCCGCCTCGATGTGCGGGTCGTATTCAATTAGGGGTTTTTCGGGAGCGATGGTGGTCATATGCGGGCGCATTCCTATGAGTGATGTCGGGCTGCCAGCGTCGTCAGTTCGGCTTTCAGCGCGTCCAACCCGTGATTCTCGCGGGCAATCATCGTGATGACCGGAACGCCCCCCAGCATCGCCGACATTTTGGCGGTGTCGATGCGCAACCCGCGCCGGTGCGCCATATCCATCATATTCAGTACCACAATGGTCGGCACGCCCGTTTCCAGAATTTGGGTGGTCAGATACAGGTTGCGTTCCAAATTACCGGCATCCACCACATTCACCACGGCGGCGAGCGGCGCATTCACGATGAAATCGCGGGCGATTTGCTCCTCCAGCGAAAACGCCGACAGACTGTACGTCCCCGGCAGGTCAACCAGTTCGATGCGGTAGCCGTTGTGTTCAAATATCCCCGATTTTTTCTCGACGGTTTTGCCGTGCCAATTTCCCACGTGCTGGCGTGAGCCGGTCAGCGCGTTGAAAACGGTACTTTTGCCCGCATTGGGGTTTCCGGCTAAAGCGACGGTGATGTTGGGCATAGTGTCCTCTACGGTTGAACCATGATTTTGCTCGCCATAGCGCGTCCGAGCGCCAGCCGGGTGTTGCGCACCGCAACCAGCAGCGCCCCGCCCCGATTCTGCACAATTTCAATCGTCACACCGGGAACCAAGCCCAGTTCCGTCAGCCGGTGGCGTTCTTTCCGCTCCCCGATAATTTGGGTGAGAGTGACAGGGGTGTGCGCCGGAATATTCGTCAGCGGCTGCACGGCATCGGTTGAAAATAACGACGGTTTTTTGAAGAAATTGAATTTAAACATGGATGATGTCCTCGGCGGTGATGTGAATTTCTGCGGCAAGGGGGGCAGCCAGCGCCACTTGTCCCCCCTCCGTGGCGAGCAAACGAGCGCCGTTTGCGGCGATTGCCAGCACCGTCACGCGGCTGCCGGCGGCGACATTCAGCGGCGTCAGTGCGTGGCGGTTCGGTTCTGTGGGGGCGATGATGCCACTGTCGCCCGCACGCAGCGCCGTGAGGGGGATGGTGGTGTCACCGGCGGCATGGTCGGGATGCAAAAAATTTGCCAATCGCGCCGCCAAATCGGTGGAGGTGATATGCTCGAAGCGGCACGCCAGGTCTTCGGCATCGGCGGTGGACATCCCCAGTTTTTCCACCAGAAAAACTTCCCACAACCGGCGGTGATGGAGCACACGTTGCGCCAAATCCGCGCCCTGTGCGGTGAGCATCACCCCTTTGTACGGCTCGTAGGTAATCAGTTCGCGCTGGGTGAGCTTGCGGCACATCTCGTTGGCAGACACCGGCGACACCGCCAGCTCCTGCGCCAGCAGCGGAATCGGCACCGGCGAGCGCTCTTGTTGCAACTGCGCGATGCGCAAAAGGTACATTTCTGTACTTTCAGTGATGATGTGGTCATCTAAAATTAGGTCTGCCATAAAAATACCCGTAAAAAAATAAGGTCGCCCTTATCTTTGTTTGCGGAATAAACGATACCACATTTAATGAACGGCGTCCATGAAGAATGTCACAAAAATCACAGGTAGAATGTCACTTATTTTTTTAACCGGGGTTAAAACTCACACCGGACAACCTGTCCTTCGGATTGACATCATTTGCGGCGTGGGTATCATATAAAAAATAACTATGCACAGAGGACTAAATTATGGGCTTTTTGAAGAAACTTTTCCGCGCTACTCCCAAACAAATCGTGATTGTCTCCGGTTTGCCCCGTTCCGGCACGTCAATGATGATGAAAATGCTCGAAGCGGGCGGCATCCCCCCATTGACCGATAAAATCCGCACCGCAGATGAGGATAATCCCAAAGGCTATTATGAATTTGAGCGGGTGAAAAAACTCGACAAAGGGGATACCGCTTGGGTCGCCGCCGCGCAGGGGAAATCGGTGAAGGTGATTTCCGCGCTGCTGAAATACCTCCCCGCCGATTTTGAATACAAAGTGATTTTCATGCGCCGCCGCACGGAAGAAATTCTGGCATCGCAAAAACAGATGCTCATTCGCCGGGGGGAACCGACCGACCGCGTGAGCGATGAAGAACTGGCGGAATATTTCGCCAAACATTTGAAAGCGGTGGAAATGTGGCTGCAAACCCAGCCGAATGTGGATGTGCTGTATATCAGTTACAATCGGGTGCTGGAAAATCCGCTGGAACCCGCGTTGGAAGTCAATCGTTTTTTGGGCAACCGGCTCGACACACAGGCGATGGCAGCCGTGGTTGACCCGAACCTCTATCGGCAAAAAAAATAGGCGCATTTTGACTCAAAACAAAGTTGTTCGCACGTACCTCATCATCACCGGCATTTATAACCTGTCCGCCTCGCTCATTTGGGGGGTGAACACGCTATTTTTGCTGGATGCCGGTTTAACGATTTTTCAGGTTTTCATTGCCAATGCCGTGTTCACCGCCAGCATGACGCTGTTTGAAATCCCCACCGGCGTGCTGGCGGATACGCGCGGGCGACGCACCTCCTTTTTGTTGAGCGTGCTGGTGGTGATGCTGGGCACGCTGGGGTACGTGGCGGCATCCATCTTCCACACCGGATTGTGGCTTTTTATTGTGATGTCGGTGGTGTTGGGGCTGGGCTATACCTTCTATTCCGGCGCGGTGGAAGCGTGGTTGGTGGATGCGCTGACCGCCAGCGGATACACGGGCAAGCTCGATGTGGTTTTCTCGCGCGGGGCAATGGTCTTCGGCGTGGCGATGCTCATCGGAACGGTGGGCGGCGGCGTGCTCGGAACCATCAATTTGGCGTTCCCGTTTGTGCTGCGGGCGATACTGCTGGCGGCGGTATTCGGGGTGTCGTATTTTATGATGCACGATTCGGGTTTCTCGCCCCGCCCGTTGAATTGGGCGACCGTGCTGCCGGAAATGCAAATGGTTGCGCGGGATAGTGTGAAATTCGGCTGGGGAAAACCGACGGTACGCCTGTTGATGGCGGTTTCGTTTGTGCTGTCGGCGTATATGATGTGGGGATTCTACGCTTGGCAACCCTATTTTCTCGACCTGCTGGGGGAAGATGCGCCGTGGGTGGCGGGGGTGGTGGCGGCGCTGATTTCGCTATCCACCATTGCCGGAAATGCGCTGGTGGCGCGTTTCAGCGGGATTATCG
>CAZMXX010000127.1:0-9421 GCA_964570315.1 uncultured Anaerolineaceae bacterium
ATAATTGACATGCCCTTTCCTTTGCGCTTCAAACAAATTTTGCTACACTCAAGCTATGAAACGCATCGTCCTTCTTTTTCTGCTGATAGGGTTATCCGCATGTGCCCCCCCCGAAAACCCTGCTCCGCTCGCCACCCCGGCAACGGAGGCGATTCTTTATTTTCCGGAAACGGGGCACAGCGTGCAACCGCCTTTCTCCGCCTTCTTCAGCCGTCCGGGGCAACTTGACCTGCTGGGCTACCCCATCACCGAAAGTATGACCGACGCCGGTTGGACGGTGCAATATTTTCAGTTCGGACGCTTGGAAGCGCATCCGGAAAACCCTATTGATTATTCTATCACCGTTGGGTGGCTGGGACAACTCAGTCAGCGCACACAACCCCCGATTGTTTCCCCCACGCAGAACGGCGGGCGCTATTTCCCCGCAAGCGGACACACCCTTTCCGGCGCATTCCTCGATTTTTTTGAAGCCAACGGCGACACGGTACAATTCGGTGTCCCCATTTCCGAACCGTTTTTAGTCGGCGGACAATTGGTGCAAGATTTTCAAAGTGTGCGGATGGTGTGGTCTGCGGAGAAGCCCGGTTTTCTGGTGAAATTGACGCCGCTGGGTGAAGATTATTTGCTGGCAACGGGAAATGTGGACGCGCTCGCGCCCATTCCCATGCCCGCCGATGCCGTCATCGGCGCGGAAGCGGCAACGGGAACGCTCCCCACCGGGGCAACCGCCCGCATCACAATCGAGCCAACGACGCTGCCGTCCATCGCGCGGGTGTGGGTATCGCTCACCGATGCGGACGGGCAACCGATAGTCGGTTATTCGCCGCAACTGCATCGTGCTCGAAACCGGCAGCCCTTCCCCCCTACCCTGCGCAACGGCGACACCCATCTGCTGCTGACCGTCTCGCCCACCGAAACAATTTCGGTCACGGTGTACGATGCCGCCGGTGAAACCGCGCTGGGGCAGGCTACTCTGCTTCGTCGGTAGCCTCAGTTTCGTCTTCATTCCCCCAACCAAGAATCCACACCGATGCGCCCGCCAGCAAAATCGTGGTGATCACCATCGCCAGCCATTGCCCCGCCGTGAAACCCACATCGCGCGCCGCCCAAATCAAAATGATGACCATTCCAATTGCCAGCACCACCCAGGAAGCAATTTGTGGATGGTTGGTCGCAAAAGTTTTCAATCTTTCCATAATAAACTCCGATACCGCTATAGTGGGGCATTAATGCGTTTTTTCAAATATCGTTTTGCCAGCAGGATGGTTCCCTCTTCCTGCCAGTCTTCTGCCGCTTCCCGCCAAATCTTTATCATCTCTGCCGGTTGTTTTTGCTGATAACCCTTTTTCAGCGCCACCGGCTTGGCGACCGTTTCCACCGCAGTGCGCAGGAAGAGTAGTCCCACTTCGCAAGAAAGTTCTCTGGCGGCGGTTTCAACCGCATCGAGCAACATGCCGCCGATATTTTGCCAGTCCTGTTTCGCGGTCACGAAAAAATCGTCCACACCGGCGACCAGATTTTCCGCGCGCCAGCCGATGACTCCCAATATTTTTTCGCCCCGGGTGGCTAAAAAATACCCTTTGGAAAAAAAACGTTCCATCATCTGCGCTTCGTCCAAATTCAGCGCGCCCGCGGAGCCGGTGCGCAACAGAAACATCATCGCGGGCAAATCGTCCCGTTTCGCCCGCCGAATGACCACCTTCTTCACATCGACGGGGGCAACGGGTTTCGCCGCTCTTTTCCGTTTTGCCACCAGCGGAATTTTGTTGTATTCGCGCTGAACCGCATTCCACGTATGGAGCACATCGCCGCCGTTGTCAATCACCACATCGGCGCGCGCAACTTTTTCATCCTGCGGCGATTGCGCCTGCACCCGTTTCATGGCATCGGCGCTGCTCATCTTCCGCCGGGTCATCAGCCGCAACACCTGCACATCCTGCGGCGCGGTCACCACCCAAACGGCATCACAATAATTGACCAGCTCGCCTTCCAGCAATTTTATCGCTTCCACCACCACAATTGGCGTGGGCGCTTTTTTGATGGCATATTTTATCTGATTGCGCACAGCCGGGTGGATGATTTTTTCCAATTCCCGCATGGCTGCCGGGACAGAAAAAGCGATGGCGCCCAGACGGGGGCGGTTGATGGTGGCATCCGCGTTCAGGATGAACGAGCCGAACATATCGACGATTTCCCGGTACACCGGCGTGCCGGGACGCTGCAACACATGCACCAGCCCGTCGGCGTCAATGGTACTCGCACCGAGTTCCTGCAACATGCGCCGCACAATACTTTTTCCGGTGGCGATATTGCCCGTCAACCCAATCACATATCGTTCTGCCATGCTTTATGCCTCCGCTTCCATTGCCACCCACTGCTCCAAAAGGTCTGCCAGTGTTTTTTCCGCCTGCTGATATTCCAACGCCAGCGATTGCAGTTTGGGCACATCCTGCGCCAAACTTGCCGCCTCCATCGCCTTTTCCAAACGAGAAACCGTCTCTTGAGCCTGTTCCACCGCTTCTTCCAGTGCCGCCAAAGCGCGGGCGCGCTTTTCACGGGCGCGCTTTTCGGCTTTGGACTGCTGTCTGTTTTTCTTCGCCGGTGAAACCGCTTCCGGCGACGATTCACGGGCATGCGGCGCGTTTTCCGTTTCCGCCAGATAGGCGTCGTAATTGCCTTTGATTATCCGCACCGTCCCGTCGGCGATGTGCCAGACGTGTGTTGCCAGCGCATTGATAAAATATCGGTCATGCGAAACCAGCAAAATTGTGCCGTTAAATGTTTTCAGGACATCTTCCAGAATTTCCTGCGCCGGAATATCCAAATGGTTGGTCGGTTCATCCATTATCAGGAAATTCGCGCCGGAAAGCACAAATTTCGCCAGCGCCAGCCGACTGCGTTCCCCGCCGGACAAATCGTTCACCGATTTGAACACGTCGTCGCCGGTGAACAAAAACCGCGCCAGATGATTTCGCGCTTCGCCGATAGTCATATTATCTTTTACGCGGTGCAATTCGTCAAGTACGCTGTTTGACGGCGATAAATCGGTGTGGATTTGGGCAAAATAGGCGACATCCACCGCCGCGCCGAAGCGGATTGCGCCCCGTTTGGGAGAAACCTCGCGGAGGATGGTGCGCAAGAAGGTGGTTTTTCCGCTGCCGTTTGCGCCCAGCAATGCCACGCAATCCCCCCGCCGAATCTCCGTGTTCGGCATGGAAAACAGCACCTCGCCATCGGGATAGCCCACCTGCAAATCATGGGTCGCCAATACCATATCGCCGGAACGGATTTCCGTTTGCAGTGAAAAACGTATGGTTTGTTGCCGGTGATATTCCTCCAGCAGATGTTCGCGCTTCAACCGTTCCAAGCGTTTGCGCCGCCCCTGCGCCTCTTTTGTGCGCTGTCCCGCCAAATTGCGCCGGATGAACTCCTCTTCTTTGGCAATGAATTTCTGTTGCGCGGCATATTCTTTCCGGTGGCGGGCAATGCGTTCCGCCCGCTGCGCCACATACGCCGAATAATTGCCGCGATATTTTTCCAACGCGGCATACGACAATTCAAACACCCGATTGACCACTTTATCCAGAAAGTACCGGTCATGCGAGACCACCAGCACCGCGCCCTGCCATTTCGCCAAATATGATTCCAGCCACTCAATCGCCGCCAAATCCAAATGGTTGGTCGGTTCATCCAACAACAGCACATTGGGTCGCCGAAGCAGCAACCCGGCTAAATGGGCGCGGGTCTGTTGCCCGCCGCTAAATTTTTCCAGAGGTTGATGATATTGTTCGGGGGTGAAGCCCAGCCCGGTGAACACCGTTTTGATGGTTTGCTGATATTGATACCCGCCCGCCAGCTCGAATTCCGTTTGCAGATGCCCGTATTTTTCCAGCATATCCGGGGCGTTTGCCAGCGAGGCTTCCAGCGCCGCGAGTTCCGCGCCCATGGCGATGACATCGGCGAAGGCGTCCGTCGCCAGCGACCAAAGGGTGCTCCCCCGTTGTGGACGGAAGGTGACATCCTGCCGCAAAAAACCGATTTTCACATCTTTGGCGCGGAAAACCTCCCCCCCGACAGGCGTTTCATCCCCCGCCAGAATTCGCAAAAGGGTGGTTTTACCCTGCCCGTTCGGACCCACAATTGCCGCGCGTTCGCCGTGATGCAGAGAGAGATTCAAGTCCTCAAATATATCAAAATGACCATAGCTCATGGTCAGGTTTGCGCCGCTGATTAATGCCACGTGCCATGCTCCCGCAATTGTTGCCTCAAAGTACCACCCACAACACGTAATAGTAGGATACAATCACCGCGAAAATCACGCTGTCCGTGCGGTCGAGCATGCCGCCATGTCCGGGAAAAAGGTGGGATGAATCTTTGACGCCGGCATATCGTTTCATCATGGAAATGGACAAATCGCCGAAGGGATCAACGAGGGCAACCAATGCGCCCACCAGTATCCCATCCATCAGCGGCACTACCGAGACGCTGCTGACCAGCACGCCCAAGCTCACCCCGCCGATGATACCGCCCAGCACGCCTTCCCATGTCTTTTTCGGACTCAAACGGGGGAAAAATTTGTGTCTGCCCAATTTTTTGCCCACCATATAAGCATATGTATCCGTGCCCCAGGTGGAAAAAAGCGCCAGCCACACCCATGCCGCACCATCGGGCAAAAGGCGCAACCCCCACAGATGCCCCAACCCAATGCCGATGTACCCGGCACCGGCAACGGTCAGCGCCCAATCAACCACCGGCGCAGTGCTATCCTTCCGAAACAACTGCCACGTCAGCGAGAGCATGAACAGCCCCGCCATCACCGGAATGGCGACACCCCGCTCCTGCAACGGCAAGCTCATCACCCCCAAGCCGGTGATGCCGATTGCCAGCCAGAGGGTCGGCTGATGCCCGCGCCGGCGCATCATATGGATAAATTCCCACACCGCCAACAACGCGATGCCCAATACGCAGGCAAAGAACCACCAGCCTCCCATTTGGATGAAAAAGGCGACCACCGGCAGCAGGGTTAAAGCGGTGATGAGTCGTATTTTTGTCACGAAAGGTATTCCCCCTAAAAAACTGTGCGTAGTATAGTATAGCCTCACGAGGGGTGCAAAGATGCGAATTTTGATTTAAAAATAACGAGACCCCCGTGTTGCCCTTCACGAGGGTCCCTCAAAAGGAGGAGAAAAGGAGATTGCCTTTACTTTGGCAAAACTATCATATCACACCCTGCGGCAATTTACAGCACGTAAACCATACGCTCTCCCCACGCATTACGTAAAATTAACGTAAAGAAATTCCGCCGTCAGCGCAAAAGTGATTCCATAATCCAAAGGGCGGCTTTTTTGTCCAAATCGCGGTTGCTGTCCGACGCTTTCGGGCTGAAGATGCAGCTCGGACACCCGTTTTCGCAGGGGCATTCTTTAATGGTGGATAAGGTTGCCCGCCAAAGTTGCTCCGCCATTTCAAAGCCCCGCTCGGTGATGCCCACACCACCGGGGTGAGCATCATACATGAAAATGAGCGCCTCGCCGGTGTCGGTTTTCGCCACCGAATGCCCGCCAATGTCGAGCCGGTCGCACATGGCGAACAGGGGCAATATCCCCGCGAGGGTGTGTTCAATGGCGCGCAATCCGCCCGCAAAATTGAAGCCGCGCCGTTCAACCGCCACCCGCCATGCCGGCGGCAGCATCCACCAGATGGCGCGGGTTTGATAGTGATTCGGCGGGAGCGAGAGGGGGCGTTGTTTCCCCATACGCTCGGTCAGATGGTGAATTTGCCGGTAGCCCACAACTTGCCGGGTGATGCCCACATCGCCCCAGAAAACGGCGGCGCGTTTGAGCGTTTTTTTCCGCTGCACCGCCAGCACCCGCAGATGATTGGTTTCGATGGTTTGGGTATAATAATCCACGGTAGCGGGCATCAACATCGCCCGTCCCAGCGCCAAATCGAGGGTTTTGACGCGGTACGCTTCGCCATTGTGGATGTAAATTGCGCCCGGATGCACCCGCGACGCCGCGACGGTGCTGTCCATCACTTCGATTTCCGCGCCGTCACGGCTGAGGTCAATCAACGTCACCGGTTTGCGCCCGATGCTGCGGATATTCACCCTGCGCCACGGTTGATTTTTCCCCATATATATCCAGTTGTCCGCATCGGGTTGATAGACCAGCGTGCCGTCGTTTTCCAGCGCAATCATCGCCGAGACAAAACCCGCCCCGAAGATCTGCTCATCGGCGGGGGTGAGCGGCAGTTCCTGCGCGGCACATGCCAGATGCGGCAGCAACACGTGCAGATTTTCGGGGTCAATCAACGCATGTTCGTGCGGTTTTGAAAAGAGGGCGTCGGGATGGCGCATGAAATATTGATCCAGCGGATTATCCTGCGCCACCAATATCGCCAGCGAGGTATCTTTTTGCGATTGCCCCCGCCGTCCGGCGCGCCCCACCTGCTGCCACAAACTGGCGACGCTGCCCGGATAGCCCACGGAAATCACGGCAACCAGCCCGCCGACATCCACCCCCAATTCCAGTGCATTGGTGGCGGTCACGCCGATGAGCGCCCCGGAATTGAGTCCCGCTTCGATTGCCCGCCGCCGCTCAACCAAATATCCGGCTCGGTACGCCGTGACGCGCCGGACGAGCGCCGGGTCGGTCTTTTTCAGCGCGTCCCGTCCATACTTCAGAATTAATTCCGCCACCACCCGCGATTTGCAAAAGGTGATGTTCCGGATTCGCGCCCGCACCAATTCGGAAAAAATTGCCGCCGCCTCCCCCACCGAGCTGCGTCTTTTTTTCTGCACCCCTTTTATCTGCGGCGGATTCCACAGCGCGAACACCTTTCCCGCCTTCGGCGCACCGTCATCATCAATAAGCTGCGTCTGTCTGCCCGTTAAATTTTGCAGATGCGCCTGCGGGTTGGCGATGGTAGCGGTGGTGGCAATCACCTGCACGTGGGCGCCATAATGTGCCGCCACGCGCTTCAATCGGCGCAGGATGGCGGACACGTGGCTGCCAAATACGCCGCGATAACTGTGCGCTTCATCCAAAACCAGATAATTGAGGTGATGAAAAAAAGCCGCCCACGCGGTATGGTGCGGCAGAACGCCATAATGGAACATATCGGGATTGGTGAACAGGATGTTCGCGGTGGCGCGCAATTGTGCGCGGTGCGCGGGGGGGGTGTCGCCGTCATATGCGCCCACCACCGGCGGCGCCGGCATCTGCGCGAGCAAAGCATTCAAGCCGCGCAGTTGGTCGTGCGCCAACGCTTTGGTGGGAAAAAGGTAGAGCGCCCGCGTTTCCGGGGCGGTGAGCATCGCATTCAGAATGGGGACATTATAGCAGAGGGTTTTGCCGCTGGCGGTGCCGGTCGCCACAATCACATCATCCCCGTTTTGAATGGCGTTGATGGCTTGGGCTTGATGGCTGAAAAATCGGTGGGTGTTGGTAGCGCGCAATGCCCGCATCAGAACGGGATGCACGGGGGATTTCAGCGCGCCATACCGTGCCCGCCGCGGCGGAAGGCGTTCAATGTGAACCAGTTGGTTCCGGTAAAAGGGTTTCTTTTTTAACGCGGTTAAAAACTCACTGGGACGCATGCGATTTATGGGGCTAAAATACCCGGCAACCGTTCACCGATTTGTTCAAACACCAACCGAAGTTCGTCGCGCAGGAGAGGGTTGCTTTTCATCGCGGGGTCGTTCGCCATTCGCCGAATTTCCGCCAGTGCGCCCCGTTTGTCGCCGGACATGTACATGAATTCGGCATTCACCAACCGCACCGCCGGGTCATCGGGCGCAAGTTCCATCGCTTTCTGCAACTCCGCTTCAGCCGCCGGCATGTTATCTTCCAGCATGTATGTGCGCGCCAGCCCGGCGTATGCCGGGGCATAATCGGGCGCCAAATCCAGCGCCACCGAATATTCGTCCCGCGCCTCCGCAATCGCCCCCTCACGAGACAGCACATACCCCACCATCGTGTGCGCTTCCGGACGGGCGGCATTATTTTCAATGGCGCGAATGAGCACAGCACCAGCTGCATCCTGATTGTTCAAATCCAGCATCGTATTGGCTAAATAGAAATAGGCAATCAAATAATGGGGGTCGAGTTCCGTGGCGAGCTGAAATTTTTCCGCGGCTGCTTCCAACTCATCGTTACGCAACAAATCAACGCCTTCACTCACCAGCCGACGCACATCCGCGGGGAGTTCATCCGTTTTTGTCTGCGGATTGCCCCCATTCGGGGGCGCATCCACCACCGGAGGGTTGTCCACCGGATTATCCACCACCGCCGGGGATGCGGTTTGCGCCACCAGAACGACGGTCGCATCGAGCGCCGGGGTATCTTCTTTTTGCGAGCTGAGGATGGCGATACACAAACAAAGCAATACCGAAGCGGCAAGCACGCCGATGATGATTTTCTTCTTGTTGCTTTTTTTCTTTCCCGCGATGGTCGTCTGCTCAGATGCCACAACCGGCGTACTCTGCCGAACTTCGGTGGGCATCATCCCTTCCGACGCCAAAAGCGCGTCATCCAGCGCCTGCCAAAAATCATCCATCGTGGCGAAGCGGTCATCCGGATTTTTCGCCAACGCCCGCAGAAGTACCTTCTCGGTCTTTTCATCTATATCGGGATTGATGGAGCTGGGGATGGGGAGCGGCTTGTAAATATGGTCATGAATGATGGCGAAAGGGGTATCGGCGCTATAGGGGACATTTCCGGTGAGCATTTCAAACAGCACCACCCCCAGCGCGTAGATATCGGTGCGTCCGTCCAACTCCCCCTGCCCCTGCGCCTGCTCCGGGCTGATATACTGCGGTGTCCCCACCATCATATCCTGACTGAGGGTACTTTCGCCCAGTTCCACCATCCGCGCCAGCCCGAAGTCCGTCAAAAAGACATGTCCGTTATCTGAAATGATGATATTGCTCGGTTTGATGTCTCGATGCAGGATGCCCTGTCTGTGCGCGTATGCCAGCGCATCGCACACAGGGCGCATCAAACGGCGAACATCACGCGGGTAAAAGGGTGCGCTGTCCAGCTCGGTTTTCAAGGTGTGCCCCTGAACATAGCGCATCACCAGATACGGCTCGCCCTCAAATTCGTTGAAATCGTACACCGGCACAATATTCGGGTGTTCCAAACGAGCGACAATCCGCGCTTCGCGTTGAAACCGAGCGAAAAACTGAGGGTCGTTTTTGAATGCCGGATGCAGCACCTTGATGGCGACATCCCTGTCCAACGAAGGATGGTACGCTTTGAAAACGGTTGCCATCCCCCCCTGCCCCAGTTGTTCAATGATTTGATAGGGTCCTACGGATGCGCCGGGTGTAAACGCCATTGGATCCTCCTGCCGTTGAAAAAAGAAAGTCAACTACTACCGGCTGGAAGCCGGTAGCTTGAAACCGCGACTGGAAGTC